>JAQUUF010000012.1 GCA_028693975.1 Acidaminococcaceae bacterium | reverse complement strand
TTGGTCGGTGAATCTTGGGTAGCTACAGAGCTGGAGCGACATCCTGAGCTAGCTCTGGCTTATATTGTGGCTCCGCCGCGCATGGCGCGCTATATTCAGTGCAGCAGTAAGGTCTATGAGGTGTATATGCGCTATATTGCGCCGCAGGATATCCATGTTTACTCCATTGATGAGGTTTTTATGGATGTCAGCGGTTATTTGCGTACTTATGGGCTGACACCCAGGGAGCTGGCCGAGCAAATGGTGCAGCAGGTCTTGGCGGCTACGGGGATTACTGCTACGGTGGGGATTGGCACTAATCTTTATTTGAGCAAAATTGCTATGGATATCATGGCTAAACACGCTGAGCCAGATGCCCAAGGAGTACGTTTGGCAGAATTAGATGAGTATAGTTACCGTCGCTGCCTCTGGTCACACCGCCCGTTGACAGATTTTTGGCGCATTGGGCACGGCTATGCTCGTAAGCTGGAGCAGCATGGCCTCTACACTATGGGAGATATTGCCCGTTGTTCGGTGGGGGCGAGGCAGAGTTATTATAACGAGGAACTTTTGTATAAGCTTTTTGGTATTAATGCAGAGCTTTTGATTGACCACGCTTGGGGCTGGGAGCCTTGTACTATGGCCGAAGTGCACTCTTATCGGCCGGGGAGCAAGAGCTTGTGCCAGGGGCAGGTTTTGCCACGGCCCTATAGCTATACAGAGACCAGATTGGTGGTACGAGAGATGGCGGACCTCTTGTCGCTGGATTTGGTAGCCAAGGGATTAGTAACCAATCAGCTGGTGCTGACCGTGGGCTATGACAAGGATAATCTTGGGACTAAGGGACGGCAAGCTAGCTATCATGGTGCGGTGAGCTATGACGGCTACGGCCGTGCTATCCCACGGCATGCCCACGGCACTGCTAATCTGGAGCGTCATAGTGCTTCTAGTCAATTAATCATAGAGGCGGTACTGGGCTTACTAGAGCGAATTGCTGATAAACAGTTGCTGGTACGTCGACTGAGCCTTACTGCTAATAATATATTGCGCCAAGATAAGGTTATTTATCGGCCGCAAGCAGAGGAGCTAGACCTTTTTGCTGAGCATACTAGTGCCGAGCGACAGCTGGAAGAGAGTCAGCTAGCGAGGGAGGCGCGCTTGCAGCAGGCCGTGGTGGGCATTTGGCGCAAATGTGGCAAGAATGCCGTCCTCAAGGGGATGAACCTAGAAGAGGGGGCTACTACTAAGAGCCGCAATCAACAGATAGGGGGACATAGAGCATGACAGAGAGTAGACAAGATTATGAGGATATTGTTAATTTGCCTCACCCTGTATCTAAGACGCATCCGAGGATGCCACAGGCAGCCAGAGCGGCACAGTTTGCTCCTTTTGCCGCTTTGGTGGGCTATGGAGAAGCCCTTAAACAAGTAGCCCAAACCAAAGCACGACAGGTAGAAGAGGCTGAATTCGCCAAGATAGACGAATAAAAACACGCTAGCTCCTAAGTCTAGCGTGTTGTCTTTTACTTGGGCCCATCATTTGCTTTTGTCTTTGGCAGGGGTTTTTGTTGTACTTTTGGCCTTGGGTGCTACGGCCGTGTTCTGGGCTAAATAGTCTTCAATGTCTTCTTTCCAAGCTTTTTCGTTAATTTTGCGGTGGGTTCGATAGTTGCAGCAGTTGGTACTCATGGCCCTGTAGTTGGTACGAGTACCCTGGCGGTCCGGGGCGTAGTTCACTGCCCGGCTGCGCCGTATACCCATGTCTTCGGCTACGGTGAAGGCGTCGATATTGGCACCGATGAAGAAGAACTCCCAGCCCTTGGTCTGCTGTTTGGTGACCATTTCCTTGATTTTGGGTCCGGTGTACTCGCAGCTGGCGTTCTCCCAACCGTCGGTAATGATAGTAAACATGACTTTGTTGCTGCGCTTGGCGCGAGGCAGAGACTTCTGGTAGTGCTTCATGTCGGTAATGGTACGCCCAATGGCATCTAAGAGTGCCGTGCAGCCACGAGTATAATATTGTTGGTCGGTCATGGGGGCGGCGTCCGACAGTGGCAGATGCTTGTGCAAGACTTCGTATTTGTCGTCAAATAAGACAGTGGTCAAATAGGCTTCGTCCTTAAGCTTTTTTTGCTCGGCCAGTAAAGAATTAAAGCCGCCGATGGTGTCCTCTTCTTTGCCTGCCATGGAGCCGCTGCGGTCCAAAATGAAAACCAATTGCGTAATTTTGTTATCCATTTGTTCTTCCTCCTTTTCCTTGATAGTTGTATTCTACACTGCCAGAGGCAAGGATAGGTCAACTGCCAGGGGACATCTCCCCGAGGGGGCATTAAGCCGATAAAAAGGGCAGCTGGGACACCGGATTTGACAAATCACCATCTTATAATTTATAATATGTTCACACACGAAATGAGTGTTTAACCATAGAGAGTGCGGGAGAGACAAGCTCCATGATCGCACAGCAACCTGACTGTTAGTTAAGGTGCTAAAGCTTGCATGATGGTGGAGTGGGTCTATTTAGTCCATCATGCAGATGGGCTTTTTTATTTGCTTAAAAGGCAATTGTAGCCAGAGATGAAGGGGGTAGAAGATGGACAATGATAGGTTTGAATGGGTGAACGAGAGCTGCAAGAATATGCATTTGTTTGAACAATATAATAAGGTTTATAATCAAGTGCTTGATTATCTGACAGAGCGAGGTATCACCACAAGAAATATTCATATAGCGGTAGAAGAGCCTAAACCGCGGGAGATGGAGTCGGCTTCGCCTTGCTTTTCTTGTCAGTCTTCTGACGATGAGCCCCAGATTCTCTATGCTAGGGCACCGGACAAGCAAGAGGAGGATACATACCGACGTAATCTCAAGCGCGAAAGGAAAGCTTTACTCAAAGGGGAGCAGTTCATTGTTTCACCCGGTCTGTTTGCTCAATTAAAAGATAGGCTGGATCATACTGAATATAATGTGGCTTTGGGGAACTATGTGTATGACTTAGTGGCGCAACGGAGGCTGAAAATGTCAGATGTTTACAATAAAGCAAACTTATCCCGTCAGCATTTCAACAAAATCATTAACCAAGACAATTACCAGCCCCAGAAGAATACTATGCTGGCTTTGGCGTTGGGCCTAGGCTTGACGGTGCCCGAAGCACAGGAGCTGTTAGCTCAGGCTGGCTATGTACTGCAAGAGCATGAGAAAAGAGACCTCATCGTCCGCTTCTGCCTAGAACACCATATCTTTAATGTCATAGTAGTCAATAGTTTACTAGATGACTTCGGCGAAGAACCTCTCAATTAAGAAAAAGCTTCCCTTGTGGGGAAGCTTTTTTGCTGGGTAAGGAAGAATTTGTAGTTTGTTTAGCGAGGCAATTCTTTGCTAAAAAGTTTAGACAGAGATTCTTCCATATCTAATACTCGATTGTGGAGCAGGGCGTCGATACGCATTCTTTGCAGATTGTGCTGAGCCATATTCTGGGCTTTGAGCAGGGCTACCTTAATAGATGGGGTGATATACTCCAGTCCCCATTGCTCCAGAGCACCGAGAGCGTTGGCCCGCGGCCTGTCATAGATTGACGTCAAACCAGCGATGATAAAGTCCACTCCTTGCCCGGGATGGGTATAGAGGGAGGCTATAATAGGCTGCATGTCATCTTCCTCCAGACGATATTGGTGTAAATGTTCTCTGGCAAAAGAGAGCACGCGAGCAAAGAGCCGTGGCTTAGAGTCTAGCAGCAGATAGTTGTAGAGCTGGGTATCTTGGGGATTTTGTTTAAGTAAGCGGAACAAAGTGGTAGTAATATCAATATGCACAGCTTGAGCAAAATCTGCTATGCGGTAATTAACCGTATTGTCATGCTGGAGTAATTGGGCGTTAATATCAGGCATCCAATTTTTGTAAAAAATAGTTTTTTCGGCTTGGCTGATAAGCAGATGACAGGCGTTGGGCTCAATAGCATCCCAGCGCGAGCGCTCCGCTAATTCTTTGAGGGCAGAGGCTAAGTTAATAATGCCAATCATATCAGTGATAGTATGAGCATATTCTTGGGCATGGCGCAAAATTTCCTGTATCAGCTCCGCAGGGCGCAGCTCTGTATAGAGCACTTCGTCTTCATCACCAGGAGCTGTCTCTAGAACAAAGACTAAGAAATTGTTGATAGTATTCAAGCAGCCCAGGTAAAGGGCGCGCTCGATATGGGCTCGGCGCAGAGCTCGGAGCATATGACCTTCTTTGATGCACAAGAGCGAGATGCCAGGATAGTCTACATTCAGCTCACTGCCGTGGCATAAGAGCCAGTTTTTCTTGACAGCAGTGTCAAATTGGGCCGATTCTAGGGCATGAACCCGTCCCCAGCCGGTAGTTTTATAAATAATTTGCCAGATATCGCGTTGGGTACTGGCACCGCTTATATCTAGAGCGAAAATGACAAAGAAAGTGAATTCGTCGCAGAGTGCTAGGAGCAAGAGGTCTTTTTTGATCTCCTGGTGCAGGATAGAAGACATAATCTTAACATTGCACAAGCCGCAGAGGATAATAGCGAACTTCACTGCCTCTCTATTACTGGCGTGATGCAGCCAATCTTCAGCCAGATTCATGAGCACAGGAGGTAGCTCTTCGCTTTGCAGCATATCGATGAGGCTCTCGCAATAAGCGATACAGCGGGCGGAGCAGACGATTTTGTACAAGATGTCACGCTGCTCATCGCTAGGGTTTTCCATGAAGGTTTTGAGTTCTTGGTAGACGGCAGCGGTCATAAGTTTGTTGTCTTCTTGCGTGCTCATAGCGAAATAAGCATCAGGTGCGCCCAATTCTAGTGTCAAAGCCGGGTCCGGGAAGATTACATGGGTATCCGGTAAGGTAGTGGGTGCAAAGATGCCTTCTTTATTGATGTTTTTTTCTACGTATTGATAAAGGCTCGGGCCTTCTAGCCAGGGAACCTGTCTCATTGTCATGGCTAATTACCTCCATACCTATATCATATCATAAAAAAGAGAAGGCAGGGCCTTCTCTTTAATAGTTTACAAAAAATTTAATTCATAGCAACTTGCACATTCATGTCAATTTCGACCAAGCAGTCACCGCTTTCGATTCTGCTGGCAGGCTGCACCAGAATTTGGGCAATAATACCAGCGATAGGTGCGGTAATAGTAGTTTCCATTTTCATGGCTTCAGTTACGACTAGAGGATCGCCTTTTTCCACTTTTTGACCCTTGGCAACTAATACTTTGACCACAGAGCCGGATAAAGTAGCACCGATTTCACCGGGGTTGGATTTGTCGGCTTTCTTTCTTGTCACACCAGTGGCCTTGACAGTTCTGTCTTTGACCTCAATCTCGCGAGGCAGACCGTTGAATTCGAAGCTGACGGTGCGGTAACCTTGCTCATTGGGCTCACTGATATGGATTAGTTTGATAATCAGCATCTTGCCTTGCTCAATAACGACACGGGTTTCTTCACCAGGCGTTAAGCCAAAGAAGAAAGTCGGTGTATCCAAGACAGAGACGTCGCCGAATTCGTTGGTGCGATTAATCCAGTCGTCATAAACTTTGGGATAGAGGCAGGAGGAGCTGACTGCTTCAGGAGAAGCGTTGCCGCCTAGCTCAGTAATATGGGCTTTGACGGAAGATAAATCTACAGGAGGCAGAGTATCGCCGGGACGGCCTACCATCTGAGGTTTGCCTTTCAGGATAATTTTTTGGAGCTTTTCAGGGAAGCCTTGGTAGGGGACGCCGATATTGCCTTGGAAGAAACCTACTACCGAAGCAGGGAAGTCCAAAGTATCACCATGCTCGTAGATGTCTTGCTCGGTCAGCTCGTTTTGGACCATGAAGAGAGCCATATCACCGACTACCTTAGAAGACGGCGTAACCTTAATCAAATCGCCAAACATCATGCTGACGGTATGGTAGGTTTTCTTAACCTCTTCCCATTTGTGCATAAGGCCTAGAGCAATGGTCTGTTGCTTCAAATTAGTATATTGTCCACCGGGCATTTCGTGTACATAGACCTCCGGATTGGGAGCCAGTTCTGTTTTGTCGGCGGCTTTGTAATAAGGACGCACGGTTTCCCAGTAACGGGAGATTTCGTTGAGCGCATTAACATCCAGCTCGGGTTGGCGAGGATTGCCGCTCAGAGCGTAATACAAGCTGGAGCTGGAGGGCTGGGAAGTGCCGCAGCTCATAGCAGAGAAGGCGACATCGACGATGTCCACACCGGCATCGACGGCTTTGGCGTAGCTATAAATAGCATTGCCGCTGCCTTCGTGGGTATGCAGATGAATAGGCAGGTCTACCGCGTCTTTGAGAGCTGCTACTAATTGGTAAGCGGCTTCGGGCTTGAGCAGGCCAGCCATATCTTTGATAGCGATGATATTGGCTCCGGCTTTTTCCAGCTCTTTGGCCATTTTGACGTAATAGTCCAGATTGTATTTGGGACGAGCCGGGTCTAAGATATCGCCGGTATAGCAGAGGGCGGCCTCGGCAATCTTATTGCATTCTCTGACGGTGTCAATAGACAGGCGCATATTGTCCAATCCGTTGAGACTATCAAAAATACGGAACACATCAATACCGTTTTTGGCAGATAATTTGATAAAATCCTTAACTACATTGTCCGGGTAGCTGGTGTAGCCGACGGCGTTAGCACCACGGAGCAGCATTTGGAACATAATATTGGGTGCCTTTTCCCTCATTTGACGCAACCTGGCCCAAGGGCTCTCATACAAGAAGCGATAAGCTACATCGAAGGTAGCACCGCCCCAACATTCAAAAGAGAATAATTGTGGCAGCTTAGCGGCTGTTTGCTCAGTCACGCGGAGCATATCGGCCGTACGCAAGCGGGTAGCGAACAAGGATTGATGGGCATCACGGAAGGTTGTATCGGTGAAGAGCACCTTTTTCTGAGCTTGGACCCATTTGGCGACAGCCACAGGGCCTTGGGTGTCGAGTAGTTGTTTGGTACCGCTGGCAATTTTGGTATGCTTGTATTCCGGCATTTGCAAGGGGACGAAGTCTGGTTTGGCGACGACACCTTCGCTGGCGTAACCATTAACGGTTACATCGGCAATATAGTGTAGTAGTTTGTTGCCCCTATCTTTGGTTTTGGGGAAGACAAAGAGCTCTTGATGGTTATCTACGAAGCAAGTGTCACATTTGCCAGAGACAAAGAAGGGATGTTGGAGTACGTTCTCTAAGAAGAGAATGTTAGTTTTGACGCCGCGGATACGGAATTCTTTGAGGCAGCGCAGCATCTTGGTAATAGCAATTTGGTGAGTTAAGCCCCAAGTGGTAGCTTTGACCAAAAGAGAGTCATAATAAGGAGTGATGACGCTGCCGGTGAAAGCATTGCCACCGTCTAAGCGTACACCGAAGCCGCCACCGCTGCGGTAAGCCACCAGCTTGCCGGTGTCGGGCATGAAGTTGTTGGCAGGGTCTTCGGTGGTGATACGGCATTGGATAGCATGACCGTGACACTCAATCTTATCCTGTGCGGGGATACCGACTTCTTCGCTGTGCAGGGCATAGCCTTCGGCAATTTTGATTTGAGCTTGTACGATATCAAGCCCGGTAATCATCTCGGTGACAGTATGCTCTACCTGGATACGAGGATTTACTTCGATAAAATAAAACTTTTCATCCGGTGTAGCAAGGAACTCTACCGTGCCGGCACTGACATAGTTAACGTTTTTCATTAGCTTGACAGCGGCGTCGCAAATAGCCTGACGGAATTGTGGACGTAGGGAAAAAGCCGGTGCCATTTCTACCAGCTTCTGGTGACGGCGCTGCACGGAGCAGTCGCGCTCATGTAGATGGACGATATTGCCATAATCGTCGCCCATAATCTGTACTTCAATATGTTTGGGGTCTTGCAAATATTTTTCTAAATAAATTTCGTCATTGCCAAAAGCTTTCAAAGCTTCGGACTTGGCTCTGTGGTAGGCATCGTCCAATTCTTCCGGGGCAGTAACCATACGCATGCCGCGTCCGCCGCCGCCATTAACGGCTTTGATCATCAGCGGATAGCCGTACTGCTCAGCAAAAGCTTGTACTTCGGCCAAGGAATGTACAGGACCATCGCTGCCGGGAATCATGGGAATATTGGCAGCCAAGGCTTGTTTGCGGGCGTTGATTTTATCACCGAACATAATTAAATGTTCAATCTTAGGCCCAATGAAAATTATGCCCTCTTCCTCACAGCGTTTAGCCAAGTCGCTGTTCTCGGACAAAAAGCCATAGCCGGGGTGAATGGCATCTACATCATGTTCATGGGCAATACGGATAATATCTTCAATGTCCAGATACGCAGCTGTGGGATTTTTGCCTGCTCCCACCAGATAGGCCTCATCAGCTTTGTTGCGGTGCAAGCTCAGAGTATCTTCCTTGGAATAAATAGCGACGGTATGAATACCTAATTCGTTGCAAGCTCTAAAAACACGAATAGCAATTTCGCCGCGGTTAGCGACCAGGACAGTTTTAATGGTTTTCATTTTTTCCCTCCATAAAATTAGACGGTAGTTTTATACCGCCTCCACTAAGTCATAGTTGTGCAAGTAATATTCTATATTCTTTGCTAATTATTTACAATAGCAATTGACAATGTATACATAATTCTTCAAAGTGTTAATTTTGCCGCGATGTTTCGGCCGCAAAAAAGCCCTTCCTATAGGAAGGGCTAGCTAGCAGTTACGTATCAAACACAATAAACTTAATTGCCCTGTACCTTGGCTTTGATACGAGCAAAGGTCTCGGGGCTGATAATATGCTCAATGCGGCAGGCGTCTTTTTCGGCAATAGCGGCGTCTACCCCTAAGTTTTCCAAGAATTGGCTAATAGTCTGATGCCTATCTAGGACAGAGGCGGCCTTGGCAAGGCCTGACTTGGTTAGCAAGATATCCCCGGAAGCTTCCATAACTATGTATTTTTGCTCTTTGAGAATACTCATGGCACGGCTGACGCTGGCTTTGGAAAATCCAAAAGCGGTAGCTATATCAATAGAGCGAACAGAGCCATGTTCTTTTTGCAGTACCAAGATCATTTCCAAATAGTTTTCACCGGATTCTTGTAAAATCATAATAAAAAGTCCCTTCCTATATAGTTACTATAATTCTACAACGAAAGATGAGATAAAACAAGTATGTTAGCCTCCGGGCCTTGAATACTGTTTCTATTATGACAACAATAATCTACCTTCAACAATTAGCTTAGGCTAATTATTCTGGCGGTTGACAGAGTAGGTGATCAATGCTATACTTAAATAAAGTTAGCATAGGCTAACAACCGTTGTAGGATAAGGTTAGCATTGACTAACAGAGAGGTGGACCAATGGAGAGTGTTGCTGTTATGAGTGGTGCGCTACCTGTGTCATTGATAGAGCATGGGAAAATGGTTACCGTAGCTAGAATACAAGGCAGAGACAAGGTCAAGGCCTTTTTGGCTGACTTGGGCTTTGTTGAGGGAGCTAAGGTGATGGTTATTTCAGAAGTATCCGGCAATATTATCTTTAGGGTTAAAGAGGCTCGTATTGCCTTGGGCAAAGAGATGGCTTCTAGAATAATGGTACATTAAGGGGATAGCAGAATGAAACCACTTAGCGAAATTGCTGTTGGGGAAACAGTTACAGTAAAGAAGATAAAAGTGGCGGGAGAATTGAAGCGTCGTATTATGGATATGGGTATTACTGTGGGCACAGAGGTTTTTGTGCGCAAGTTGGCTCCTTTGGGGGACCCTATGGAACTGACAGTAAGAGCCTATGAATTATCCATACGCAAGGCAGATGCCGCGAATATATTTGTAGAATAGCATATTTGTATTTAATTGGCCTTCGCAATTTGCGGAGGCTTTTCTGTCCATGCAGTGAGGGGCAAGCCTCGTCTGGGATAATAGAAAAAATTGTAGTATAATGATAAATAATAAAGATGAATCAAAGAGGTTATGGATAAATGGCTATTACTTTGGCTTTGGTGGGTAATCCCAATTGCGGGAAAACCACCATGTTTAATGATTTAACCGGTAGTAACCAGTACGTGGGTAATTGGCCCGGCGTTACTGTGGAGAAGAAAATAGGCAAGTTGAAAGGGCATAGTGATGTAGAGGTCACGGATTTGCCCGGTATTTATTCCTTGTCGCCCTATACCCTGGAAGAAGTGGTGACCAGAGAATATTTGCTGACGGCTAGGCCCAATGTCATTATTGATATTATTGATGCTTCTAATCTGGAGCGTAATCTCTATTTGACTACGCAGATTTTGGAATTAGGCATCCCCGTTATTATCGCCTTGAATATGATGGACGTGGTTATCAGTAACGGTGACAAGATAGATATCAAGCGCTTGTCTGATGAATTAGGCTGTGATGTGATACCTATTGAGGCTATTAACAAAAAGGGCATGGATGAGCTGATTAAGAAGGCTATTGAGCTAGGCAAGGGCACCTGCCGTTGTCACTATCTGCCTATTTTTAATCAGGTGGAGGAGAACACGATTGAGGCTATTGGCCAGCTTTTGCCGGCTAGCTTAGAAGTACCGTTGCGGCGTTGGAGTGCTATTAAACTTTTTGAGCGCGATGAGAAAATTATGGCGGGCACCAAGCTGGATGCTGCCACTTTGGCCCAAATAGAAGCGCTGACCAAGGAGCTGGAAGATGCGATGGATGATGATTCCAAGAGTATTGTCACCAATGCCCGCTACCGCTATATCAACGGTTCTTTGCGTAATTGCGTCAAGAAGAAATTGCGTTTGCAGGATATGAGTCCTTCAGACAAGATAGATATGCTTTTGACTAATCGAATTTTCGGTTTGCCTTTGTTTTTCCTTGTGATGTGGGGCGTCTATTATGTCTCCATCCAGACTTTGGGAGATATGTCCATTGGCTATATGGAGAAAATATTTGGCGTTATTGGTACTGCTGTGGGTGATATGATGGCGGCAGGTGGTGTATCTGAGACTTTGCAGGGTCTGGTTGTGGAGGGCATTATCGGCGGCGTCGGCGCCGTATTGGGTTTTGTGCCCCAGATTATGATTTTGTTCTTGCTGTTGTCTTTCTTAGAAGATTGTGGTTATATGGCCCGTGTAGCATTTATTATGGATAGAATTTTCCGCCGCTTTGGGTTGTCGGGCAAGTCATTTATACCATTGCTGATAGGTACAGGCTGTAGTGTGCCGGGTATTATGGCTAGCCGCACGATCGAGAATATGCGTGATAGACGAATGACGATTATGCTGACACCTTTTATTCCTTGCAGTGCCAAGATGCCGGTATTTGTACTTTTTGCGGCGGCCTTGTTCCCAGATAAGAGCTGGATAGGACCTTCTATGTATTTCTGGGGGATTGCCATGGTGGTGATTTCCGGTATTATCTTGAAACAGACCTCGGCTTTTGGCGGGCGTCCCGCTCCTTTTGTCATGGAGTTGCCGCAGTATCACATGCCTACTGTTGGTAATGTGTTTCGCCATATGTGGGATAGAGCCAAAGGCTTTATTGTCAAGGCAGGGACGGTTATCTTTGTGGCATCGGCTTTTGTCTGGTGCTTGCAGAATTTTGATAGTTCCCTGACCAAAGTAGCCATCGACCAAAGTATGCTGGCCTCAATTGGTCATGCGATTTCTCCTATTTTCGCTCCTTTGGGCTTTGATAGGTGGGAGACGGCCTTTGCGGCTGTCAGTGGTTTCTTGGCCAAAGAGGTCATTGTTTCTACTTTTGCCATTTTAGCCGGAGTAAGTGAGAACAGCGGTGATAGTACCGATATGATTAATGTGGTGCGGACGCTATTCACGCCGGCCAGTGCTTATGCTTTTATGGTCTTCACCCTCTTGGCAGCACCTTGCGTCGCAGCCATAGCGGCTATTCGGCGCGAAATGGGCAGCTTGAAATGGACCTTGTTTGCCTTAGCTTATCAAACAGGTCTAGCTTATGTCATGGCTCTCGTTATCTACCAAGTAGGCAGCAGAATGTAAAAAACAAGTCTTGCGCTTAGCGCAAGGCTTGTTTTAATTTGGCTAGAGCCTGAGGAATATCTTCGCTGTCGATGCCGGCATAGGAGAGAAGAATTTCCGCAGGCTTATTTTTTTTGTCCGGCAGGGGACGCAGGATGACACCTACCCCTGCGGCCCGCTGGGCTATTTCTTGTGCGGTATAAGGGTAGGACAGCGCAATGCGTAGGTGCAGGCCGGAGGCATAATCTAAGATAGTAACCTGCGAACCAAAAATTTGCAGCAGGGCTTTCTGGAGTATTTTATTCTTTTTGTTATAGAGATTACGTAGCTTTTTGACATGACGGCTCAAATCTCCGTGCAGAATATAGTGAGCCAAAGTGAGCTGTTCGATGGTGGAGGAGGTCTGGTTATATAGTTTGGCTTTGGCCAAATAGCACTCGAGCAGCGAGGCAGGCAAAACCATATAGCTGATACGCAGGGAAGGCAGAAGGCTACGGGAGAAAGAGCCTAGATAAATGACATTTTTACCCTCCGCCAAGCCTTGCAGGGAGGTTAAGGTTTCGGATAGATAGCGGAATTCACCGTTATAATCGTCTTCCAATATATAGGCCCCCTGAGCTTGGGCTTGTTGCACCAAACTTAATTTGGCGGCTTGAGTCAGGGCACGGCCTTTGTAAGGATTGGAAGAACTCACCAAAAGCAAGGGAGGCAGATGAGAGGGCAGATTCTCGGCATCAAAATAATCTACTTGCCAGTTGTGGCTGGCAAAAGTTTCTTCTGCTTGAGGGAAGCCCGGCTCTTCTAGGGCGACAATTTTGGGACCACGGCTCGGCCAAATACCTAGCAAAATGGTCAAGAGACTTTGGGTACCAGCGCCAATAACAATCTGTTCCGGCAGAGCATAGATGCCACGTGCTTGGTAGCTATAGGTGGCAATAGCTTCCCTTAGAATTTGTTCACCTTGTACGTCGCCGTAGCCGGATAAGGTCACAGGGTCTTTGATGACCTTGTTTTGCTGGCGCATCCAAGCCGCGACATTGAAGGTTTGGCTATCTACATAGTTGTTGGAGAAATCATAGCGGGGTTTGCTCGAGGCAGCTCGGGGCGGCAGCTCGGGCGGCAGCTTAGCCGGTGTTGGCAGATAATCTGCTACCAAGTAGCCGACACGGGGCTTGCTGATAATATAACCATCGGCGACCAGATTGTCATATACCGTGTTGACGGTAGTATTGCTAAGGGATAACTCCCGTCGCAATTGCCGAACCGAAGGCAAGCGAGAGTGCCGGGTAAGATGGCCACTCAGTATTTCTTTTTTAAAATAATCAATTAATTGTTCATAGAGGGGTACATGACTGTTTTTGTCTAGAGCGATATTAAGCATAACTGACCTCTTCCAAATCAAGTATTAAACCAGTACAGTTATTATAACACAGAGCAGAAAATAAAAGAACGCCTAGTGCCGTAGCAATAAGCGTCCTTAAGGGGAAGGATGAAATTATTCGTTATTTTTTGACATCGTGCAGTGCGTTGACTGCTTCGTCGGCTCTAGCCACAAAGAGATTGCGGATAGCGGTGTTTTCACCGGCACCGTGCAGATAAGTGCTAACTTTGTAGCCTGCTTTCTCCAAAATAGATTTATGAGAATCAGGTTCGTTGCCGGCCATATCATTGTTAGCATGGTCGCCTGCCACCATCATCAAAGGCATCAAAGTAACGTTCTTAATACCTTCAGCTTTTAACAGAGGCATTACTGTATCCAGATGAGGCCAGCCCTCTACGGAATAGATAAAAGCTTTGCCTTTGTAGCCCAGA
>JAQUUF010000179.1 GCA_028693975.1 Acidaminococcaceae bacterium | reverse complement strand
CGTTATAGCTTTGGCTTTGATTATTACCTTCTCAGGCAACTACGGACTCAACCTTTATTCTACGGTTTGGATTCTGGTAGTCAGCTATTTGGTCAAGTATATGACGATGTCAGTACGCACCATTGCAGCATCTCTTAGCCAAGTGCATACTTCTTTGGAAGAGGCGGCACTCAATTCCGGTGCTAGCTGGTTGAGAACCTGTAAAGATATTATTATGCCACTGATAGCTCCTTCTGTTGTAGCTGGCTGGTTCTTGATTTTCATGCCCAGCTTCTACGAATTGACTATGTCCAATCTGCTCTACGGTGCGGATACCAAGACTATCGGCGTGTTGCTGTATGAATTACAAACTTATGCTGATACGCAGAATGCATCAGTATTGTCAGTAATTATTTTGATTATCGTCTTAGTGGGTAACTTGATTTTGAACAAAGCTACTAAAGGCAATGTCAGCATCTAATAAGGAGTGGGAAAATGGCACAAGTAAGAATTGAGCATGTTTATAAAAGATTTGGCAAAGTTACAGCAGTAGGTGACTTTGACGTAACTGTCAAAGATGGTGAGTTTGTTTCCATCTTGGGACCTTCCGGTTGTGGCAAAACTACTACCTTGCGTATGGTAGCAGGATTCGAGCGAGCTACGGAAGGTGAGATTTATATTAGCGATAACTGCGTAAGTTCCTCCAAGACGGGGACTTTTGTACCTCCTGAGAAAAGGGGCATCGGCATGGTATTCCAATCCTATGCTGTTTGGCCGCATATGAATGTGACTGAGAACGTAGCTTATCCCTTGAAGATTCAAAAGGTACCTAAGGAAGAAAGACTAAAACGTGTACAAGAAGCCTTGGAAATGGTACATTTGGGTGAATACGCAGCGCGTTTCCCCAATCAGCTCTCCGGTGGTCAGCAGCAGCGTGTAGCCCTGGCTCGTGCATTAGTAGCGCAACCCAGCTTGTTGTTGCTGGACGAGCCGTTATCTAACCTAGATGCTAAGCTACGTGAGAGTATGCGCTTTGAGATTCTAGCTTTGCAGAAAAAATTAGGCATTACCGTTATCTACGTAACTCACGACCAGGCAGAAGCTATGGCTATGAGTGACCGTGTGGTAGTTATGGATATGGGCGTGGTGCAGCAAGTGGGTCGCCCCCATGATATTTATACTCATCCCATTAATAAGATGGTGGCTGATTTCATTGGTTTGGTTAACTTCTTGCCAGGCAAGGCAACCGGAGGTATCGTGACCATTGCCGGGGTAGAGGGCAGCTTCGCTAATCCAACGCCAGCCGTACAAGGTGAGGCAATCATCGCAGTACGTCCTGAGAATATTGATATCAACAAAGAAAGCGGTTTGGTCCAAGGTACGATGAATCATTTGTTCTATATGGGTGATTCGGTGGATTATCGCGTACAGGTAGGAGAGCATCTGCTCAGAGTTATCAAGAAGGGTGCTGATGTAGACGCTATCAGACCTGGTGATAAGGTTTATCTGACTTTTGATAAATTAATGGTATTTAATAAAGATTAACAAAATAAAGGGTGGGATGTAGTATGTACGAAGTCACTGAGTCTAGTGGCACATCACACCAATGGGTTGAGAAATCTGGGCAATTTCTATGTATTAGGGCAGGTCTGATGGGCTATTTGCATATTCCGCTGGATGCGATTATGTATGCCCAATCTAAGGGAAGATTAATTAAGCTGTATCTTGTGGATCATAGGTACACTTTTTATGGTGTTCTGCGTGAAATGGAGCAGGAGCTCAAGGAGCGGCGCTTCGCCAGAGTGCACAAAAGCTACGTGGTTAATTTTGACTACGTGCGCCGTATTCACCACGAAAAGATTCATATGGGCAATGGCGAGATTTTACCCCTGAGCAGAAGCAAAGGACGCTTTATACGCGAAGAGATTGCACAGTATAATTGCAAGAAGCAAGAAGAATGATTATTTGTAAATGGAAAAAATAGGTGAAATCCCGTACAGTATTTACGTGTACGGGATTTCACCTATTAATTTTATAAGCACAATTTATATTCTGTTTTTAATGATAGAGCCTTCCTTCATAATGAGAGCCATATTTTCTACGGCAATAGCACGGATGTTTTCGATAGGGTTGGCATCTAGAATCAGAAGGTCGGCAGCTTTGCCCTTCTCCAAGGTACCGGTAACATCATCTACTTTTAGCATTTCAGCGCCAACTTTGGTGGCTGCGACGATGGTATCCATAGTAGCAATTCCAGCTTTTTCCACAAAGGAGTAGATTTCACCGATTGCAGTAGTGCCATAAGGAGTCAAGCTGGAGCAGAAGGAGTCTGAACCAATTGTTAAGCCAATGCCCTTGTCTTTAGCTTTACGCAGGTTCGCATAAACACGGTTCAGCTCTTTCTCTGCAACAGTTGTACCGGGAAACTTGTCATGAATCTCGGGTACATAAGGAGGAGCGTAGGTTTTGAACCACTCATTCAAGAATTGAATGGTGGGGCAGAAGTAAATTCCTTTTTCTGCCATAATATCCAAGCATTCGTCATTTAATGTTTGACCATGAATAATCAAGTGTACACCTGCTTTGGCCGAATCTAATGCGCCACCGTAACCTTCCGCATGGGACCAAACAGGGATGTGAACCATATTAGCTTCATCTACCACTGCTTGAATTTCTTCCAAAGTATAATGTTGGTCTAGCTTCTGATCCCAGCGCCAAATACCACCACCGGTTGACCAGATCTTAATGGCGTCAGGATTGTCTCTTAAGCGGCGACGGACAGCTTTGCGTAAATCCCAGGGGCTGTCAACACGCTCAGCCCAGGGGTGAGAAATATTGTTGTATTCAGAGGGCAAGTGATGAGAATCACCATGACCGGCAGTACGGCAAAAACCTAAACCAGTAGCTACTACCCTTGGACCTTGCATAATTCCTGCTGCTACCATATCGCGAATGGCGATGCCGGAATAGCCGATTTCGCCCACAGTTGTTAAACCGTTTGCCAAACATTCATGAGCTTGTTGCACGGCAACGACAGTTTTTTGAACACGATCTTCCAAGACCCAATCGGTATCATTATCGGTTAAAT
>JAQUUF010000178.1 GCA_028693975.1 Acidaminococcaceae bacterium | reverse complement strand
GGTGGAGGATGCGGAGACCTGCGCCGATGCAGGTATCGACGGTATCGTAGTATCTAATCATGGCGGCAGGGTCTTGGACCATACACCGGGTACCGCCAGAGTGTTGCCTGCAATTGCAGCCAAAGTTGGCGGCGACAAAATGAAAATATTTGTTGATGGTGGCGTGCGCAGTGGCGTAGATGTGCTCAAGATGTTGGCACTCGGAGCCGATGCTGTCCTGATGGGGCGGCCTATGGCACAGGCAGTTGCCGGAGGAGCTAGTGGCGTGGCTTGGTATTTCCAATATATCCAAGCCCAGCTGGAAGCTGCAATGATAATGACGGGTTGTCTCAATATCGATGAAATTACTTCGGACATTATTTATGGCGCATAGTTGTGCATCAAAAAAGCTCTACTTCACTTAAGGTGAGGTAGAGCTTTTGTACTAGGTAATATTATTTAAATTCTTTGCCTGTTAGTAATTCATAGGCTTCTTTGTACTTGCCAATGGTCTTGTCGATAACCTCTTGGGGTAATTGAGAAGCATTGCCGGGATGAGATTTGAACCAATCGCGGACGAATTGTTTGTCATAGGAAGGTTGTCCTTGACCTGGTTTGTAACCAGCCAAAGGCCAAAAACGAGAGTTATCAGGAGTGAGAATTTCGTCTCCCAAAACAACATTGCCCTTTTCGTCTAAGCCAAATTCAAATTTGGTATCGGCAATGATAATGCCGCGTGCTAGTGCGTAGTCAGCACATTTTCTATAAATATCATTGGTGTAGCTACGAATTTTCTCGCTGTACTCTTTGCCCTTGCCAGGGAAGAATTTCTCTAAGTACTCAATGCTTTGCTCGAAGGAAATATTCTCGTCGTGGTTGCCAATCTCGGCTTTGGTGCTAGGGGTAAAGAGAGGCTTGGGTAATTTGTCGGATTCCAAAAGGCCTTGGGGTAATTTCAAACCGCAAATTTCGCCGGTTTTTTTGTAACTTTCCCAACCGCTGCCGGTGATGTAGCCGCGCACAATGCACTCTACAGGAATCATCGTTAGTTTTTTGCATTTCATGCTGTTGCCTTGGAATTGTTCCTGGTGGAAAAATTCAGGCATATCCTTCGTGTCGCAAGACAAAAGGTGGTTAGGAACGATATCTTTGGTGAAATCAAACCAGAACTCAGACATTTGGTTTAAGATAGCACCTTTTTGGGGAATGGCAGTTTTCAAAATTTGGTCAAAAACAGAGATTCTGTCTGTAGCCACCATAATGAGGCTGTCGCCAATATCGTATAACTCGCGTACTTTGCCAGACTTAAAGGGTTTATATTCTTTCATACTCGCATCTCCTTGTAATGGAATTTGTAAAGCTATGGAGTAATCATACCACATTCTTTGCTTTTTATTCAAGGTTTGTTCCTAAGATGTTAACAGTTAGTTTACTTTTATTTTAACAGCAAATAGTATATAATTAGGTTATTAATTTAGCGGAGGGGTTGATTGTAGTGCGTATAGTATTGACGATTGTGGGAAAAGATAAGGTTGGCATTACTGCCAAAATCAGTAATTTGTTAGCAGAAAATGGTGTTAATATTCTGAATATTAACCAAAACATAATGGAAGGTTTCTTCAATATGGTATTGGTGGCGGATTTGTCCCAAGCGGCTATTTCTTTGGCGGAGCTCAAAGTGAAAGCTGCTGCTCTAGGCGCAGAGATTGGCGTAGAGATACGTGTACAGAACGAAGAAATTTTTACTGCCATGCACAGGATATAGGAGGAAACCATGTACGATATCAAAGATGTCCTAGAAACAACAAGGATGATTACAGAGAATAATCTAGACGTGCGAACTATCACTATGGGTATTAGCCTGAGAGATTGTGCTGACCCCGATATTAATGTGGCTGCACGTAAGATTTATGACAAAATTACTAGCAAGGCTGCTAACTTAGTCAAAGTTGGCCATGATTTGGAATTAGAATTAGGTGTACCTATCATTAACAAAAGAATTTCGGTCACACCCATTGCCATTGTAGGCGAAAGCTCTAAGACTGACAGCTACGTTCCTTTGGCGCAAGCGTTGGATAAGGCAGCCAAAGCTGTCGGTGTTAACTTCATTGGTGGATTTTCTGCGCTGGTAGATAAGGGCTATACCAAGGGTGATAAAATTCTTATTGATTCTATTCCTGAGGCTTTGGCTACTACGGATATTGTCTGCTCTTCTGTGGCGGTGGGCTCAACCAAATGCGGTATCAATATGGATGCAGTTAAGCGCATGGGAGAAATCGTCAAAGATGCTGCGGCTCGTACAGCTACGCAAGATGCTATTGCCTGCGCTAAGCTGGTAATATTCTGTAACTCAGTACCGGACAATCCTTTCATGGCGGGTGCTTTCCATGGTGTAACAGAGCCGGAGAGTGTTATTAACGTTGGCGTAAGCGGTCCTGGTGTGGTCAAAAGAGCACTAGAAGATGTGCGCGGCCAAGATATTGGCATGGTAGCAGAGACTATCAAAAAGACAGCGTTTAAGATTACTAGGGTAGGTCAATTGGTGGCACAAGAAGCAGCCAAACGGCTAGACACTCAATTTGGTATTATAGATTTATCCTTGGCACCGACTCCGGCTGTAGGTGATAGCGTGGCGCATATTCTAGAAGAGATTGGTCTGGAATGCTGCGGTGGTCCTGGGACTACAGCGACATTGGCTATGCTCAACGATGCTGTTAAGAAAGGCGGTTTGATGGCCTCTAGCTATGTAGGCGGTCTCTCCGGTGCGTTCATCCCCGTCAGCGAAGATGCCGGGATGATTAACGCGGTAGAAAAGGGCGCGCTCTGTCTGGAGAAGTTAGAAGCTATGACTTGTGTTTGCTCGGTAGGCCTTGATATGATTGCTATCCCCGGCGATACTACGGCGGCTACAATCTCTGCCATTATTGCGGATGAAGCGGCCATAGGTATGATTAATAATAAGACAACAGCAGTACGTGTGATTCCTGTACCAGGCAAAAAAGCCGGTGACAGAGTAGAGTTTGGCGGTCTCCTGGGCTATTGCCCGGTAATGCCCGTCAGCCGTTTCAAGCCAGATGTTTTTATTAATAGAGGTG
>JAQUUF010000011.1:11169-14475 GCA_028693975.1 Acidaminococcaceae bacterium | reverse complement strand
GAAGCCAGGGGTGTCGCGAGGAACCAAGAATACGGTCAAACCTCTGATACCGCCAGATTTACGTGTGTTGGCAAAAATAGAATACATATCAGAAATACCACCGTTAGTGATAAAAGCTTTGGAGCCATTAAGAATATATTTATCACCATCTTTAACAGCAGAGGTAGATACGCCACCAGCATCACTGCCAGCACCTGGCTCAGTCAAAGCAAAAGCAGCCAAACCACCGTCATTAAGCAAATCACACAAATTCTTTTTTTGTTCTTCAGTACCTTTGAGCAACACAGGGTATGACGCCAAAGAATTAGCCGCCATAGAGGTAGCAATACCGGCACAACCTTTGCCCAACTCTTCATAAATCATGGCAACGGTAACACTGTCTAAGCCAGGTCCACCATATTCTTCAGGCACGATAACGTTTAGCAGCCCCATGTCTGCAGCCTTTTGGAACAGGCCTTCTCTAGGCCCATTGTCACGGTCCATCTCTTCTGCATAAGGAACGATTTCCTTTTCAACAAACTCTCTTACCATTGCTTGTAATTCAAGCTGCTCTTCATTAAATGCGAACTCCATGAGCTCCTCCTTGATTCGGGCATTTCCCTTTTTTCTTAAATCATAATCGAACTATTTTACCATTTTTCCGGAATTTCGTCAAAGTGTCCTATGATAAACATTGTTGCCATGGTGCGACACATCAATTCCTGTTTATTGTTAAACATATCAACATCTATGACAATAGTTGTCCTGCCCAGATGTTTAATGGTAGCAATACAAGTAGCAGTATCTCCTGCTTGGATATTTTTAATAAAACTCATATTAAAATTCAAGGTCACGACTCTAGCACTAACTGTAGCACTAACAACACCAATTGCTGTATCAGCCAAGGCCTCTAGTGCTCCGCCATGAACATGCCCATACAAATTAGTGTGTTTAGCTGGGTCTATTTTCATACTCAAAGTAGCTTCGCCGCATTTAACAGCATCAATTTTGATGTCGCAAAGCTTAACAAAACTATTTATCTTATAAACATCTCTGACAATTTCCAAACATTTTTCAGCATTCATTAGGCCTTATCCCCTTTTACATAAAATATACTTTAACATTTTTTCGGCCCCAATGCAATGCTTCATGACGGGAATTAAAAGCAATATCAATAACATTACCTTTGATAGAACCACCAGTATCAGCAGCTGTGCCAAAGCCATAGCCTATAATATACAATTTACTCCCCAAAGGAATCACTCTAGGGTCAACAGCTACGACGCCTTTAGACAATCTAGCACCAGTAGATGTATGTCTATTTACTCCAGGGTCGTGCGGTGAATAGGCACTGGCATGCATTACCTTAACATGTTTGAACTCTCTGAAATCAAGTCCGCTTTTCCTACTCAACAGCAAAAACAAAGCCGTATCAACTTTGCCGCTTTGGGCGCGACGCATTTTCCTCTGAAACGTTTTGACGGCAGCAGTGGTACCATCGCCATATTCTCCATCTACTACTTGGTCATACAAACGCAGCTCCATCAGCATTGCCTGAATCTGTTCAACAGCTTCTCCTCTACTGCCATGCTGCGCCAGTACTCTGGCTGCTTCCGTTGTAGAAGCTATGGGAAATAAAGTTAAACAGCATAATAAAAATGTTGCTAAGATTTTTACCATAAACTCACCTCTGCAAAGATATACTCCTATATTGTAACAAAAAAGAGCCACCTTTACAAAGGTGACTCTACTTTTTTTGACTTCTTAGTCAATAATATTATTACTATAATCATGGTACAAAGCTTGTAATTCTTCTATTTTTTTACTCATTTCCAGCTGCAAAGCTGAAGCTTGTCCATAATCCCCCACATTAACGGCCTTTTTAATTCTAGTAAAAACACATTCTGTTGTTGTTGTATTTTGAGCTAAGCTTGTACGTAGTGCTTGAATCTTATCCCACATGGCATCGTCCCAAGAATTGACATTACTCTCATGCAATTGACAGCTATTCATAACGACACCTAGATTGTCAGGAATCAATTTGGTCAAGAGCTCTGTCTTCCAACGAATCAACGCACCTTCAGCAAAGGAATGAATAAAACTGTCCTTCAAAATATTTCCTTGCGTTAAAACCTTAGTTTTTTCAGGGTATTCTTTGAAAGCCATCATATTTTCCCAGACTGTAGCTGGCGGCTTACCGAAAAGTTTGCTACGTTCTTCTTCCGTGAAATCTTCAAAAACATCGTTTTCAGTTCTATACTCTCTATCCTTCTCAAGATAGAAACCTTCTACACCGTGTTGCTTAGATAATTCTGCTTCTAGCGCTGCCAAATCTTTGCCAGAATTAACACAGGCTTTAACACCATCTAATAAGGACAAATAAAAGACCGCCAAAGCCAAATAAGTATTAGTAAAAGGATTGGGAGAGCGCATCTCTATACGAGTAGCCATCGGATTATCTATATCTCTAACCAAACCTGCCAAAATAGTTCTATTGCGAGAAGGAATACTCGGTGCATGTCCCAAAGAAGTTACTATACAAACCGGCGCTTCAAAGCCTGGTTTCAAACGATTGAGAGAGTCATTGGTAGAAGAAATAAAAGGATTAAGTACCTCGTAGTTCTTAAGTAACCCCATAATAGCACCGTAGCCTACAGCTGAAAGAAATTCCTCTTTCATATCACTAGCAGCCATCAAATTAACCATTTTGCCGTTCTTAAGCTTAGCAGCCAAGCCTACATGGACATGCTCCCCACTACCAGCTACCCCAATAATTGGCTTAGCTTGGAAGCTTACTTCGAGGCCATTCATGCGGAACACTTCTTTAACTATAATTCTCGCCAATAGTTCATTATCGGCGGTTTGCAAACCTTCTGAATACTTCCAGTCAATTTCCAATTGTTCCATAACATGAGTCATATGCCCTTCAGTATCCATTTGACCACGGACACCGCCACATTCTTTATGTCCCATTTCCGGTTCTAAACCATAATATTCCAAAGCTTCTACAGCTTGCTCCAAAGCAGTACGAACATTGCCACGAGTACGCTGCCAATATTGCTCCTGCATCATTTGTGAAGAAGATAAAGCTTCAATAGGCGCATCCTCACGTGGAGACTTCACCCAAAACTCCAACTCAGTAGCACTGGTAAAAGACAAATCTGCTATCTCAGCCAAATTAATATGCTCTAAGCCAGGAATAGTCTTGTGCTCCTTAAATAATTGCAGCAATTCTTTGCGCACATACTCCAAAGCGTGTTTGAGGATGAAGCGAGAATCCACATAATCATTGTCATGCAGCAAAAAACATGAAATACACAAAGTTAC
>JAQUUF010000011.1:0-11159 GCA_028693975.1 Acidaminococcaceae bacterium | reverse complement strand
CATAATTGTAATCTACGAACCAGTTAGTATCTAAGTCCGCAATCATATCAACGCGAGCATTGTTCAAGGAAGCAATTCCTGGTAAAACAACGGAAGAACCATCCGTTTGAGCAGCATGCTCGTGTAGCAGAGTGTTCATGTCTTCAATAAATAATTTGATAGGTATTTTTTCATCTGTGTCATTACCGGCAAAATCAATACCCATAAAAGAAACAAACTTAATCTCCGGATGTTGCTCTAAAATAATTTGCAACGCTTCTGTATTATGTTCTTCCGGACCAATGTAATGCAATAAATCTGGTTGATACATAGTTAACGCCCCTTTCCCTTATCCCTTAAGAAAAACACTAAAGGGACCTTTCTTGTCGCATCAAAGCGCAACAAAGAAAGATCCCCATTGATCTATGTCTATTCTATTAGAAATACGTCATACAGTCAACCACTATTTATAATAGTTTGCTGGCTTTGGTAATGTTAGCACGTATTTTGGCGCAGCACTCTTTAAATTCCGTCAATTCTTGTTCGGGCAAAGGATATTCCATAACTTGCTCTACTCCATTGATGCCAACCACAGCGGGCACACCACAGAAAATGCCTGCCTCACCATATTCTCCAGTTAAGGGAGCACTTACAGCTGTAATCTTCTTCTCATCGCGCAACACAGCTTTAGCCAAGGTAGCAGCAGTACAGCAGATACCATATTCCGTACATTGCTTGCCATGATAAGTAACCCACCCTGCATTTATTGTTTTCTTTTGAATATCTTCCTTATCAAAAACAAACTTGGCATCAGTTGCCATATCTGACAATTTTTTCCCACCAAAAGCTATTAACGACCAAGGAACCATTTGTGCATTGCCATGTTCACCCATCATATAGGCGGTAAAACTGTTCGGGTCTAACCCTGTTTGTTGGGAAATGGCACTCACCAAACGTGAGCTATCCAAACCTGTACCAGTACCAAAAACATGACCTTGTGGCAAACCGCTCAATTTGGCTATCAAATGCGTAATGACATCACAAGGATTAGTAACATTGATAATAATACCGTGGAATCCACCAGCCATAACCTTGGGAATATAATCAGCAACCTGCACCACAGTAAAATTCATCTCATCATCACGATTACCGGTGGCACATAATTTGATATCGCCAATACAGTTAATCAGGACATCGCACTCACTAAGTTCTTCATACTTGGCAATTTTATAATTAACGCGATGAGGCATGAACTTAACCGCATCCATCAAATCCTGACGCTCGCTAACTAGTTTATCCTCTTTTTTATCACACAAAAGCACTTCATCGGCAATACCCATCACTCCTAGGGTAAAAGCAACATGCGCTCCCACATGACCTAGACCAACAACAGCAATACTACGTTTTTTTACTGACATTCCAAAATCCCCTCTTTTGTCTAATTATTATCTATAATCTAAATCAGCGTCTCCACTTATTTAGTTTCTACTACAGGAAAAGTTGCTGCAGCGTGACTCATTACGATAATTTTATAGTCTTTTTTACCTTGTTCAGCTAGTTTTTCTTGCGCTAATTGCCAAGCTTCTGCCACACTACCCACCGGTATTTGCCCCGTTGACCTAACAAATTCAAAATTCTCCGGACGAGTAACCAAATAGGCTGCGCTACATTTACTGACGATACATCTAGTCTTAAACGCCACAAAAGCAGGAATAGAAAAATCAGCGCGTACCGCTTTTTCCATTTCGAGCAAGGAGCCTTTCATAGAAACCCAATTACTAAAAATAGGTGGCTCTTTAATATCGGGACAGTCTAGCGCAGTAATAAGAATACCGCCTTCTTTTACAGCAAAATCAGCATTCATATGGGCTTTAGTACCTTGGTACAAATTAGTATCTTTGGGAGCACCACCGGCACTAGCAATTACTACATCGCCCTGTTCTTGAATATGTACAGCTGCCATTTTGAGCAAATCAGCACAACCTTTTTCAAATGCTTGTTGCCAATGACCTGCCACAACTTCATGCAAATCTCCATCGGGAGTAAAAACTACATTAAGTAAAAAAGCTGGATTTACCTTAGCGCAAACTTCCGTCATATCCTCACTGACTCTGTTGCCTAGCAAATGAGAACAAATAGTTGACTTGTTACAGCCGCCGCCTACATCATCGGTCAAAGCCAACAAGTGATTGTGGTTAACTGTTGCCAGCCCACTAACACCCGGCATAATGCCTTTACGCCCACCACCGAACCCGGCAAATGGATGCAAAGAAACACCACCGGTGACAATAACTACATCGGCATGAGCAACAGCAGAATCAATTAGAATTGGCGTCCCATGAGAAGTCACTCCCATATCCACCAAATCGTCTGCACGGCAATCATGTTGTTTAATAGTAATTCTACGAACTACTTCCTCTCCATAGACTTCCATATCTTCAGCATGCGTGTGGGCTCGATGGGTACCTGTGGCAACTACCAAAATAATATCACTATCAGGTACACCAGCACCATTAAGTTCATTAAGAATAACAGGCAAAAATTCTTTACTTCGTACCGGCCGAGTTAAATCACTAGCAGTAATGGTTACTTTATCACCTGGTTTAACTAATTCCACCAAAGGCTTAGTACCCAAAGGATGACGCAGTGCGGCAAGTGTCTCTGCTTTTAAATCTTCTTTGGTGGTTGCAGCATTACCGTGAATATCATAAATCACTTTTTCTTCAGGTAAGTCTACTTGCTCCACCTTTTTGCCGAAGGGAATTGCATAAGTCTTTAAAGCCATGATAAAACCTCCTATTCGCTACTATATTTTTCATATTAACTTGTATATTATATCACCAATTTCTCGTACTGCGCCAGAATTCTGGCCTAATTAACACCATTAAAGTAAAAAGTTCCAAACGGCCCAGCAACATTGCCAAGCAAATTACGATTTTGCCAAAAGGAGCAATAGGTGCATAAGTGCAGGTAGCCCCCGCTATACCTAAGGCCGGACCAACGCTACTAATAGTGGCCGCTATTGCTCCCATAGAATCCGTGACTGTCAATCCTGTAGAGGCCAGAAGCAGAGTCAGGATAGCGAATAGCAACATATACAAGAAGAAAAAACGAGAAATACCAGTAATAACACTTAGCGGTACACTCTTGCCGCTCATTTTCACGCTGAAAATAGCAGATGGGTGCAAAACTCGTTTAATCTCAGCTACTGCTGTTTTGAACAAAATTACTATGCGTGAAACTTTGATACCACCAGCCGTAGAACCTGCACAAGCACCGATGAACATCAGCATGACCAACATATACTTACTAAAAGGCGGCCAAACATCAAAGTCATTACTAACAAAACCAGTAGTACTGATAATGGATGCAACTTGGAAAAACGCGTATCTAGCCGCTTCGACTAAGCCCATACCCGTCTTGGCCGCCAAATTACCGGTAATCAAAAGTGTTACGACGACTACAATAGCAATATAAGAGAAAAACTCCGTATCATGCCATAGCTCCTTAATACCTTTGCTCCCCACCGAAAAATATAGAGCAAAGTTACCTCCTGCTAGAATCATAAATACAGCAATAATCATCTCTATGAGCGGGCTTTTAAAATAAACAATGCTGGTATCGTAACTAGAAAAGCCTCCTGTCGCAATAGTAGAAAAAGCGTGAGTTATACTATCAAATACATTCATCCCTGCCCCAAAAAGCAAAATTGCCAAGATAGTGGTCAGCCCTACATAAATTTTGCACAAAGCCACTGAAGTAGTCTTAATGCGAGGCAATACCCTATCATCAGTAGCTCCTGTAACCTCAGCATTATACATATGCACTACCCCTGTTCCCAAATTAGGCAGCAAGGCGATAAACCAAACTACAATACCAATACCGCCCATCCAGTGCGTCATACTCCGCCAAAACAACATACTCTTAGGTACAGCCACAATTTGAGTGATGGTAGTCGCTCCCGTAGTAGTAAACCCGGAAATGCTTTCGAAGACAGCCGATACTAAATCCAAAATATTGCCAAAATAGTACGGTAAACCGCCTAAAAAGGTTAACAAAACCCACGCTCCGCTGACCACGGCAACACCTTCCCTAAAAGTAATGTTGTCCTTGCTGTCAGCTTTGCCATAGTTAATGAGTAGATAACTAATCACTGCGGTAAGTACTATAGTCTCAGCAAAAGCCACCCTGCAAGGGTCCCCCCAAAGCAGTGCCAATATGAAGGGTACGCACAAAGCAATACCCAATGTTCTACACAATTCTCCTAACAAAAAGGCTACGATACGATAGTTCATAAGACCCTCTACACAATTTTTTTCTTATCCCAGAAGTCAGGACTAAACAATACACAAACCGTAAAAATCTCCAAACGACCCAAAATCATGGTAATAATAGCTATAATTTTGGCAGGCGTATTAAGAACGGCATAACCGCTGATAGATGCTACTGTCTCAAAAGCCGAGCCAACACTGGCCAAACAAGAAGCAGAAATGCCTGCTGCAGAGAAAATAGATAAATCATCTACTAAAGACAAAGTGGCTGCTGCCACAAAGAAAATGACAATGTACAAGAAAAAGAAGACCGATATGGCCTCACGCAAGCCTAATGGCACATTGACTCCACTCATATCAATCTTGGTAACCATGTGCGGATGAATTGTACGTTTTAGTTCTTCCCAAGTTGATTTCAGTAAAATTACTGCCCTGGATACTTTAATGCCACCTACTGTAGAACCACTACAACCACCTACAAACATCAATAAAAACAAACAAAACTTAGTGAAATCAGGCCAACTATTGTAATTGCCAACTGCAAAACCTGATGTGGTAATAATAGATACTGTCTGAAAAATACCATGGAAAAAACTATCACTCCATGAATAAACACCACTCCACGCCAAAGCAACCACCACTAGAAATGATGCCACAGCAATCAATAACAAATAGCCTTTATATTCGCTATCTCGTACTAACTTGCGCCATCCTTCCTGATAGGCCCTAAAATAAAGAACATAATTGCCACCCGCTATAAACATGCAAAACAATACGACCAGGTTGATAGACATACTATTAAATCTAGCCAAGCCATCATTATAGATTGAAAACCCACCTGTAGAAACAATTGTCATTGCGTAATTACAGGCTTCGAATAAATTCATTCCTACCAAATATAAGCCAAGCACAATGAGCCCAGTAAACGAAACGTAAAAAATACACAGTGCTTTAATCGTCTCAACAATACGCGGCAAAATTCTCTCTGCTGACTCTCCATGCAATTCACCGGTAAACAACTTCATGGCATCCCTGCCTACCTGCGGCACCAAAGTAACAAAAACTAATACTATATAAATACCACCAAGCCACTGCGATAGACTACGCCACAAGAGCAACTCCTGAGGAACCAAAGATAAATCGCCCAAGACGGAAGCACCTGTGGTAGTAAACCCCGAAACACTTTCGAAGAATGAATCTATCAGAGGAAAACCCGCAATAGCAAAGGGCAATGTTCCTAAAATACATATTATAAAAAAGCCTATTCCTACCAAGGCAATGCCTTCTCTAATACTTAACCTTCCATTATACGGATTATCTCCGCGGGAAAGATGCTTGCCCAAAGCAATAGAAATAAGAATCGGTATGCCAAACTCTGCAAGCCGATTCTCACTAGTATATATTGTCATCAAAAAAGGTACAATAAGGCAAGCAGCAAAAACTAATAAGGCCCGCCCCCATAGATATAAAACCAGTTTTTTCCGCACGGCTTTTACCTACCTTCAAAAATAGGAATTACTTTTTGTGTTGCCTCAGACTGCACAAAGACCACTACTCTGTCATTAGGATAAATTCTAGTTGAACCACTAGGAACTACAGCTTCACCATCATGCACAACTGCACAAACCAAACACTCTTTGGGCAAATCTGCTTCGGTTAGAGTTTTGAAAGCAACTAGACTCTTAGGAGCGACAATTATTTCCATTGCTTGCGCCTTAGCATCCTCCAACAACGATACCGACAACACTCCACCCCTACGTACGAAACGCAAAATTTCATTAGAAGTTAAGATACGAGAAGATAGCACCAAATCCACGCCCACTTTTTCCATTAGGCTGACATATTCATTGCGTGCCACTCTTACTATAGTCTTCGCTGCCCCTAAATGCTTAGCCAGTAAGGCTAACATAAGATTCAGCTTATCATCTTCAGTGATACAGATAACGACATCTGCTTCGGCAATGCCCTCTTCAGTCAAAAGGTCTATATCTGTTCCGTCTCCACATAAAGCTATACCTTTCTCCAGCTTTTGAGCTACCAATTGACATCTTTCTCTATTTTTGTCAATTATTTTCACAAAGAGACCCTGTTTTTCTAGGATAGGCGCCAAGAACCGTCCTGTACGCCCTGCCCCAATAATCATTACTCGTTCAATCTTGCCTTTGGTAGTTTCGAATTTTTTTTCGAATTCCTTGATTACATCTTGGCGTCCGACGAAATAAACATTGTCGTAAACTTGCAACGCATCACCGCCATGAGGAATAATCATCGTGTGATTACGGAAAATCATAGCGACCAAAATCTGTGGTGGAATTTGCATCTCACTTAAGCTCTTGCCCACATAAGGAGAGCCTTGCTCCAAACGAGTCTCAAACATTCTAACCCGTCCATCAGCAAAATCCTCCACATTCAAAGAGGATGGCGTCATCAGTATTCTATTAATTTCCACAGCCGTTATCTGCTCTGGATTAATAATCAAATCTATGCCCATGGCATTATGAATAAATTCTCCGGCCCGATAAGTGTAGTCCGTATTCCTTATTCTAGCTACAGTATGCTTGACTCCATTTTTCTTAGCCAACATACAGGCAACCATATTAACCTCATCATTGTCGGTTGTCGCCAACACAACATCGGCATCACGAACATAAGAATCCATCATTGTCAAAGGACTAGCTCCATTGGCTCCAATAGTTAATACGTCCAAACTATTCTTAACTACTTCTCGCCTAGCTTCATCCTGTTCTATCACTACTACGTCATGTTGCTCCTGTGCCAACAACTGAGCCACGCTATAACCTAATTTGCCTGCACCGATTACCACGATACGCACAAAAATCACTCCCACTACATAGTCATAACAATCACATTATATGTTATGGTAATTATAGCACACTTTAGCATTTATTTATGCTTATTACCTAATCTGTGTAAAATTTGAACAAAATCCTTTAATTATGATATAATGTAATATATTTTATAACATTAATAGAAGGAAGAAGAACTAATGAAAAATAATCCACAAAACCAACGGCATGGTATCAACTCTACCGGCTCTGGCAGAATTCAAAAGAAAAAGAGGTCTATAATGGGAACTATCTTATCAGCTTTACTGGCTCTATTTACTGTTGGCTGTATTACTTTGGCCGGTTTCTTCGGCTTAGCCAAGCTAGGCGTCAGCGACATTTCCGGCAAAGATATGGTACAAGCTGCCTCATCACAATTTTTCTATTCTAACGGCGACCTATTAGCTATCTCCGATTCAGAGGAAGACCGACTTCCCGTCAGCATTCAAAAAGTTCCCAAGAATTTACAAAACGCTTTCTTAGCGGCAGAAGATATTCGTTTCTATGAGCATGGCGGCCTAGATTACAGAGGCATAGCCAGAGCAGTAGTAGCTAATCTGAGCGGCGAATACACCCAAGGTGGTAGTACTATTACCCAGCAATTGGCTAAGAATTACTTTCTGTCACAAGAGCGTACACTGACTCGTAAGCTTCACGAGGCTTTCATTGCTTTGCAGCTTGAGCAAAAGTACACCAAGAAAGAAATCTTTGAGATGTATATGAATCAGATTTACTTCGGTCAAGGTGCTTATGGCGTAGAAACCGCAGCCAATAGATATTTTGGCAAACATGTAGAGGATTTGGATTTGGCACAATGTGCAATGCTAGCCGGTATCCCCAAAAGTCCTAACTACTATTCCCCCATTGATAATCCCAAAGCTGGTGCCGAGCGTCAAAAAGTTGTCTTAAGTCAAATGGTAAAGTACGGCTTTATTACCAAAGAGCAATCGGACAAAGCCGCCAAAGAAAAACTAGAGTACAAAAATATTGTCAGCGATGTCGGTAGTACAAAGTATTTTCTAAACTACTGTGTGCAATTAGTCATGGACCAATACGGTCCTGATGCTGTCTATAAGCAAGGTCTGAAAATTTATACAACATTGGATAAAGATTTGCAAGGTGAAGCTGAGGCTGCCGCTAAATTAACTCCTAACTACTATACAGATAGTAACAAATTAAAGCAACCACAATCATCCATTGTTTCTGTTGACCCAACTACCGGTTATATCAAAGCGATGATTGGCGGCCGTGGTAATGACCAATTCAATCGTGCTGTGTTGGCCGAGCGTCAACCTGGCTCTGCCTTCAAGCCTTTTGTCTATTTAAACGCTTTGGAAAATGGAGCAACGCCCAACACTATGATTGAAGATGCTCCTATCAAAGGTGACTGGAATCCTCAGAACTATGACCGTCGTTTCCATGGCAAAATTACTATGAGAACCGCTTTGATTAACTCATATAATATTCCTGCTATCAAAATGTCCAATGAATATGGTAATGAAAAAGTTGTAGCCTTAGCCAAAAAGATGGGTATCACCACGCTGGAAGAATCAGGTTCCATGACTGATGCCAACCCTTCTATGGCTTTGGGTGGCTTAACTCACGGTGTAACTCCCTTAGAGATGGCCGGAGCTTTTGGTGCTATAGCTAATATGGGCAATTTCAATAAGCCCGTAGCAATCACTAAGATTGTTGACCGCAATGGCAAAGTTCTCTTTGAACACAAGGCTCATCCTGTGCAGATTTGCAAACCAGGCAGTGCTTATATGCTAGTTGATATGATGCAAGATGTTATGCGCCGTGGTACAGGTACAGGTGCTGCTATAGGCAGAGCCTGCGCTGGTAAAACCGGTACTACTAGCGAATACCGTGATGCTTGGTTCGTCGGCTTCACACCTAACCTCTCCACTGCTGTCTGGATTGGTGACGATAACAACGAACCACTGCATGGTATGACTGGCGGCGGCGAGCCTGCTAGCTTATGGCATGCTTATATGGTTAGAGCAGTTGAATTTGTCCCAGATGCTGATTTCACTAAGCCCAAAGGCTTTAAGATGCCAGCTCAAGTTGCTGACGAAGGCAAAAAAGATGACAAGGACAAGGATAAAGACAAAGATAAGGCCAAAAAAGATAATTTGGGCAAGGACATCTCCTCCGGTAAATTACCTGGTAGTGATGAAGGTTCTTCTGTAGTACCCAAACCACCTAAACCACCTTCCAAATCCACACCCGCTCCAGCTAACACTAAAAAAGTACCTCCGAAACCAGGGCAATAACTAAAAAAAAACAGGTCTATAGCACTCTAAAGCAGAATTAACCAGAGGCTATAGACCTCTTTTATTATAGTGAACTTTAGCTCCAACAGCGATTATTTCACACTTTTCTGTTTTTTCACACAAGGCTCTACTTTTATATGGTATAATCATAATGTGGATATTGTATACAAAATGGAAAGGAGCTATATTATGGAAAAGAAACCTGTGAAAATAGTTGAGACTGTTCTGCGTGATGGTCATCAATCTCTTGCCGCTACGAGGATGCGTATTTCTGATATGTTACCGGTTTTGGAGCAATTAGACGATGTAGGCTACTATGCTCTAGAAGCTTGGGGCGGTGCTACCTTTGATGCTTGCTTACGCTTTTTGGACGAAGACCCTTGGGAGAGATTGCGTACACTTCGCAAACATGTAAAAAAGACTAAGCTGCAAATGTTGTTACGCGGTCAAAATATACTGGGCTATAATCATTATGCTGACGATGTGGTTAAAGAATTTGTTAATCGCAGCGTAGATAATGGTATAGACATCATTCGTATATTTGATGCTCTCAATGATGTACGCAACCTCGAGTGTGCTATGCGAGCAACCAAAGATGCCGGTGCTCACGCTCAAGGCGCTATTGTTTATACCGTTAGTCCCTATCATAAGGATGATGATTTCGTCAAACTAGCCCAAGACTTGGTTTCCATGGGAGCCGATTCTATTGCCATCAAAGACATGGCTGGTCTCTTGCGTCCTTATGCTGCCTACAACTTAGTAAAAACACTCAAAGAGAAAACAACTGTTCCTATTGAGATTCACTCTCACTGTACCAGTGGTATGGCTAGCACCACCTATCTTAAAGCTGTCGAAGCAGGCGTGGATATTATGGATACAGCCTTGTCCCCCTTCTCACGCAGCACTAGTCAACCCTGTACAGAATCTGAAGTGGCGATGCTAGAAGGAACACCTTGGGATACTGGTCTAGAATTACAAAAATTGCATGATTTAGCTGATTACTTCCAAGAAGTCAAAAAAAATGTAGGTTATGATTTCAACCTCAATATGGATATTCCCATTGACCCCAAAGTCCTGACTTTCCAAATCCCCGGTGGCATGCTCTCTAACTTACTCAATCAGATGAAGGAGCAAGGCTCTGCTGACAAATACCCTGATTTACTTAAAGAAATGCCCCGTGTAAGAGCTGAATTAGGCTGGCCTCCTCTAGTCACACCGACTAGCCAAATTGTGGGTTCCATGGCCGCTCTTAACGTAACTCTAGGTCGCTACAAAATGATTCCTAAGCAGGTTAAAGATTTGGTACGTGGCAAATACGGCCGCACTCCAGCTCCTATTGACCCAGCTATCAAGAAGCTTTGCATCGGTGATGAGCCTCAGATTGACCATCGTCCTGCTGATGACATTCCGCCTCAAATGGAAGCTATGAAAGACAAGCTGGCCGCTGCCGGTTTCCCCAACGCCTCCATTGACGATGTCCTCTCCTATGCCCTCTTCCCCGACGTTGCACTAGCCTACTTCAACAAACATAGAGGCTAAGCATTAATTAAATATTTATGTAACCTAAAAAGAGTGTGAGACCTAATCTCACACTCTTTTTGTTGAACATAACTTATGCAATTTACTCTAAAGTAACTCTTTGTAAATTGAGCACCCCAGGAATTCTCTCATAATAGAATTTTGAGGAATGGCTTCTTCATTGATGGGTAGCACTACTTCTAATATACGTAGTAGCCGGACGGCTTCGGTATATTCTGGTTTATTCTTAGGAATAGCTCGCAATAGTG
>JAQUUF010000010.1 GCA_028693975.1 Acidaminococcaceae bacterium | reverse complement strand
AAAACAATTTGTATTTTTTCTTGCGGTGAAACTTTCCTTTTAACCAAAATACTCCCTCCTAAGTAAACGGTTTTATTATTTCAACTGTCTACCTAGAAGGGAGCATATCATTGTAGCTCTAATGGGGTTATTTGCTGTGTCGTTGACTATTTGGCAGGCTTACGGATAGTAACCCATTGATTGCTAATCGGGTCATCCGGTATTATCCCGCGTGTGAACCACATGGCGTAGAAAAGTTCGCCACCGTTAATGGAATAACCATCCTGGCAGTGATCGGAGGTATCGTAGGGATCAGCCATAATAAGAATATCGTCCAAGGGTGAGGTAGTATTCATGGTGTCGTAGCCGATGATGACACGCCAATGTCCACCCCATTCTACATTGTGCACCATTATAGGTGTTTTAGCTCGTAAGTTTTTCAAAATGAAAGTTTGAAAGTGCGCATATTCCGAGAAGGTTTCGTGAGAGGAGAGGCTACTGTCAACTTGCCAGCCATCTTGAACTACAAAATTCACTATCCCTTTAATGCCGGTGCCAATAGGGTAAGGCTTAGTTTCTAGGCTTTTGGTTAGTGTTGCTTCCGTATGTTGATGAGCATTACCCAAATAGTGCAAGACCGTTAAAAGAGCGGCGCCACCACAAGTTTCTTCAGTAGTCTGCTGGTAGGTGGGATAGTGAGAAAGAATGGTTAAATGATTATTGCTACGCATATTGAAAAAATCGGGATTAACGTAATAGGGTGAGGGTTTATGATTTATTTCAGCTGGCGCTGATGCGGCTCCTTGAGGATGAGCCGGTGTAGGTATCTTGCGCAGAGAAGTTGTAGCTAAGCCAGTGCTGGCAACACACAAAAAGCAAGTTGCGATAGTTGCAATAATAAGTTTGTGTAGCATGATAGCCACTCCTTTTTAGCACTTAGTTCTTAGTGATGTCTTTAACAAAGTCGTTGCAGATACGTTTGAGCATGCCGGAGGTATCGGTTTCTCCGCCACGGCTGCGAGTGTCACGCAAAGAATAGACTAATCTACCGGTTCTTTGGTCGGTAACATTGAATTCTAGGTCCACCCTAGCGGTATAGTAGTAGCCGGCAGGATGTTGAACATACTGTACATCGGGTACGCTGATAGTTTCCTTTTCTTCACGGCCATTGCGATATTTGGTAATTACTATCGTTTTGGTGGTGTTTACAGTCTCCACCCAAGCATCATGCCAAATTTTATCATAACCAAAAACATAGATTTTAACATCAAAGCCCAATTTAGGGGAAAGAGCATTTTCTTGGAGTGTTTCTTCCATCCTGATTTTCTTATCGGCAAAGGCAGATAGAAGCGTCATTCTTACTTTGCTATCGGCGGTGTAATCTGCAACGAAATCAGTCTGGTCTAATTGCAGCGGGGAGATACCCATCATATATATAGAGGAATAGCCAGTGAAATTACAGTTACTATCCTTGAACTTAACCTTTTCGGCACTAACGGGTAGGGCCAATAACATCATGATTACAAACAGTAAGGCACAAAACTTTTTCATATAATCATCTCCTCAAATTTTACTTTTTTTAATTGTAACATATTTGTGTCTTCTTTTCTCTAGTTAATTAATTTTTATTCGAAAATAAAAGCTTTGATTTAGAGTGGGCTTGTGTAGTGGATGAAATTATGCTTGACAAATGTGGTATATGTTCTAACAATATAAGTAAGAAAAGGAAGGCGGAGGTGGACGATGAATAGGAAAATTTTGATCATTGTTGCTATTTTGTTGGCAGCCTTGGGTGGCTACAATTATTACCAGCAGAGCCAACAGAAGAAAAATACGGATTTGACCATGTATGGTAATGTGGAAATTCGCCAAGCAGATTTGGGGTTTAGGGTAGCAGGCCGTATTAATAAACTGTATTTCCAAGAAGGGGACAAGGTTACCAAAGGAGCTTTGCTAGGGGAGCTAGATACTGTTAGTTATGATGCTCAGAGGCGCAAAGCTTTGGCAGATATTGCTAATTTGGAAGCGACCAAGCAAACTGCGGATACAGTGCTGGCACGCAGGCAGGCTTTATATGCACAAGGAGCTATTTCTAAGGAACAATTGGATACATATCAAAAAAATGCTGAAAATGCTGCGGCTCAAGTTAAAGCTGCCCAACAGCTAGAGGTAGTTGCGGCTGATAGCCTCAAAGATACTAAGCTCTATGCACCTAATGATGGCATCGTTATTACACGTGCCAAGGAGGAAGGCTCCATTGTCAGCGCTAATTCTATTGTCTATTCACTAGCCTTAGTAGAACCGGTATGGGTGAGGTCGTATATCGATGAAGTTAATTTGGGTAATATTGCCTATGGTACCAAGGCGCAGATTGTAACAGACACGGTTGATGGGCAAACTGGTGAAAAGAGGACCTATCAGGGCCATATTGGGTATATTTCTCCTACGGCAGAATTTACTCCCAAAACGGTGCAAACGGAGAATCTGAGAACTGATTTAGTATGTAGAGTACGTGTTTATGTGGATGATAAAGATGACTTTTTGCGTCAAGGTATGCCGGTAACGGTCAAAATAGATAAGGCGATAAATAAGAACTAACAATGGTGCTGCGATGAATATTGTAGAAATGCAAAACATTAGCTTTAATTTTGGCACAGTGCGAGCATTGGATAATATTAGCTTGTCTTTGCCAGAAGGTAAAATATACGGTTTATTAGGTGCCGACAGCGCCGGCAAAACAACACTTTTGCGTTTACTGGTAGGCTTATTGGTGCCGCAAGAGGGCGAGATAAATACTCTAGGCTTCAATACCCTCACAGAAAGAGAAAAAATTAATACGCTCTTAGCCTATATGCCGCAGAAATTTGGCTTGTACGAAGACTTGACGGTGCAAGAAAACCTAGAGCTTTTTGCAGGGCTCAAGAAAATACCGCACCAAGAATGGCAGGGCTTGTTTGCTAAATATTTGGGTATGGTGGATATGCAGCAGTTTACTCAGCGACTAGCTGGCAAACTTAGCGGAGGTATGAAACAAAAGTTAGGGTTAGCTTGTGCTCTTTTGGGGTCGCCACAGCTTCTGGTGTTGGATGAACCGTCGGTTGGCGTTGACCCAATTTCTCGCAGAGAGTTATTTAAGTTAGTGCGAGACGCTGCCAATGCAGGTACTACGGTTATTTGGTCTACCGCCTACTTAGATGAAGCTTTTAATTTTGATGAAGTGCTTTTTATGAATAAAGGAACTTTAGTTTTTCAAGGAAGTCCTTATAGTCTAGGTCAAGATTTAACATCTTTTGAGCACAGAATAATAGAATTGATGGGTGGTTACAAGCAATCTAAGTTTACTTTTAGCATTAATGAAAACCTGCCGCAGGTGGAATTCCCGGTGGAAGCCTTGGCTCTAGTCAAGAAGTATGGTGATTTTTATGCAGTGAAGGATAATACTTTTCATATCCAACCGGGAGAGATATTTGGGCTCTTAGGGCCCAATGGGGCAGGCAAGTCTACCTCCTTTAAGATGATGTGCGGGTTAGCCAAACCTACGGAAGGAACTGCTAGGATTATGGGAGTAGATATACAAAAGGACCCATCTTTGGCACGTTCTTACCTGGGCTATATGGCCCAGAAGTTTTCTCTGTACGGTCAGTTGACTGTACAGGCTAATTTACAGTTTTTTGCCGCTATTTATGGGTTGAAGGGCGAAGAAAAAAAACGTAGGATTGCAGAGGTGTTGGAACAATTTGACTTGATCCCCTACCAAGCTACGGAAGCGGAGAGCCTGCCTCTGGGATTTAAACAGCGTCTTTCCTTTGCGGCGGCGATATTGCACCAACCGTCGGTATTGTTTTTGGATGAACCTACCTCGGGCGTAGACCCAGTATCTCGTAACGAATTTTGGCAGGAGATCAAGAGCTTGGCTTCTGCTGGGGTAACAGTGCTGATTACAACCCATTTCATGGATGAGGCCGAATTGTGCGATAGAATTAGTTTGTTTTATCGGGGTGAGTCGGTAGCTCTAGGTACACCAGCAGAGCTCAAGCGTTCTGTTCACGCAGCTGATATGGAAGAGGCTTTTATTGGTTTGATTGAAGCCTATGATAACAAACACAAAAATAAAACATAACGAAAGGAGCTAGTATAATGGTGCTATATTCGCTAGTCAAAAAAGAGTTTTATCAGATTATTCGCGACCCTAGCAGTATCTTAATAGCTTTTATTTTACCAGCTATTCTTTTGGTTATTTATATGTATGGTATCAATTTGGATACAACCAAGGTTAGTATCGGGGTAGTAAATGAAGACGTTCAACCTGCCACGCAGTCGCTGGTAGATAGCTTTGATAAAAGTATTTATATTGATGTTTGTCATTACGAGCATAGACAAGAAGCCTACGATGCGTTAAGAGATTCTTATTTGCGTGGTATTGTCGTGATTCCTATGGATTTTGGCCGTCGTTTACAGAACGGTACCCAGGGGCAAATTCAGGTCATTACAGATGGTTCTGAGAGTAATACTGCTAATTTTGTTTATAATTATACTGCGGCTATCATTACTCAATGGTATGAAGCTAGATATGCTAGTAACAATTTGGAGCAGCCATTGGTGTTGGAAAATGTTTATTGGTACAATGCGGAAATTAATAGTCATCACAGCATAGTGCCGGGGTCCTTGGCTATTACCATGACCTTGATAGGTATCTTGCTGACGGGTTTAGTGGTGGCCCGGGAGTGGGAACGAGGTACTATGGAATCTCTTTTGGCTGCTGGCGTGAGCCCACTTAATTTGGTGTTGGGCAAATATATCCCTTATTATGTATTGGGGATGGCTTCGTTGTTCTTCAATGTCTTCCTCTGTGTAGTGGTTTTTGCTATACCTTTTAGGGGTAGTTTGTTGAGCCTTTTCTTTTTTTCCACCTTCTTCCTTTTGTCCTGCTTAGGGGTGGGGCTTTTAATTTCCACTAAAATGCGCAGTCAATTTTTGGCCGGTGAAATGGCATTTGTAATAGGCTTTTTGCCTTCTTTGCTCTTATGTGGGCTGATGTTTCCCATTCAGTCCATGCCCGCTTTCTTTCGCTATCTAACCCAGATTATTCCGGCACGCTATTATGTGCTGCTGTTGCAAAACGAGTTTCTGGTGGGTACCGGACGTCAACTGGTGCTGGAGAATTCACTGTATTTGTCGGTATTATCTTTAGGATTATTTACTTTAGTATATTTGTGCACGCCCAAGAGGTTATAAAATGATTCAGCGGATTATTGCTCTTCTCAAAAAGGAGTTCATCTTTATTTGGAATAACAAACAGAGCCGTATTATGATTATAGTCCCACCACTTATTCAGTTGGTGATTTTTGGCTATGGCGTAACTATGGAAGTCAGAAATATTGAATTAGGCGTATGAGACAAGTGCAATACGGTGGAATCGCGAGAACTTATTGCTAATTTTCAACATTCTCGTTGGTATAGCAAGCTACTGTATTATGACAATGCGGCCCCCTTAAAGACAGACATGGACAATGCAGTAATAGATTGCGCTATCATTATTAATCAGGATTTTGCACAGAAGCTAAAGACGGGGCAGGGAACGAGCGTTTATATGCTTTTGGATGGTCGGCAGATTAATTCTTCGGCGATTATTAATGGTTATGCCAAAGAAATAGTGAATACTTACGTGCAGCAGGTAACAGGGAGTTCCTTGCCGATAGAATTAGCTGTGCGACACTGGTTTAATGCCAATCTTAATTATACTTGGACTATTCTAGCGGCGGTTTTTACAATGCTTTCAACCTTGTCTTGTTTGCTTTTGACCTCCATGAGTATTGCCAGAGAAAAAGAATTGGGAACTTTTGAGCAGCTGATAGTCAGTCCTCTCACGGCAGTAGAAATACTTATTGGCAAGACTATACCTCCTTTTGCTATTGGCTTGGTCATGAGCGTAATCCTGATAGGGCTGATGAGTCTAATTTTTGCTATGCCTTTTCGTGGTTCGCTGTTATTAATGCTTTTGGTTGTTGCAGTAGCGCTTTTGGCGGTGTCAGGAGTAGGGCTTTTTATTTCTTCTTTGTGTAGAACACAGCAACAAGCCCTTTTGGGTGTTTTTGCCTATCAGATGCCGGCAATCTTAATGAGTGGCTTTATTTCACCGGTAGAAGATATGCCTCAGTGGTTGCAAACAATTAATTGTTTGAATCTGATGCGGCCCTATGTGGTACTCTGCAAAGGTCTCTTTTTTAAGGATATGTCGGCGGGAGCGGTTTTGACGAATTTGGTTCCCATGCTGCTTATTGCCGGCTGTACTCTTACTATTGCCACTTTATCTTTTAAACGTAAATTGGAATAAACGTAAGCTGGCTAGCTTTGAAGCAATACCATTAAGTTTTGCAAGCTAGAATAGAAAGGACGCATAAAAAAAGCACTCCGCAGGGAAGTGCTTTTTGTTTAAATTACTGTTTGCACAGATAATCAGCTTCATCAAATTTGCTGACGACTGAGGCGCTAGGTTCTTTAGTCATTTTGCTGACCACATAAATAGCAAGAGCGGAGAGAATAAAACCAGGTACAATTTCGTACAAGCCAGTAGCGGCAAAGAAGTTTTTCCAGACTAAGACGGTTACGCCACCCACGATAATGCCAGCAGTTGCTCCGGGCAAAGTCATGCGCTTCCAGTACAGGGAGATGAGAATCATCGGTCCAAAGGCCGCTCCAAAACCTACCCAAACGTAGGCTACGATATCCAAAATCAAGCTATTGGGTTCAAGGGCCAATAATAGTGATAAAACAGATACGGCAACAACCATAAAACGACTAACCAAAACTAATTCACTAATGGAAGCATTTTTGCGGAAAATGGTCTTGTAGAAGTCTGTGGTTACAGCAGATGCTGCTACAAGAAGTTGACTGGAGGCAGTGCTCATGATGGCGCCTAATATACCTGATGTTATAATGCCTGCGATAAAGGGCGAATAGAAGCCGCCGTTTAGCTGCATGAAGACAGTTTCGGACTGGCTGCCTCTAAGCGCATCGCCTAAATAAACACGACCAACCAAGCCGACAACTACAGCCATAGCCAGAGAGACGGTAACCCAAGTCATAGCAATGTGAGTAGCTTGCTTAATTTCTTTGGGAGAACTGATTGCCATAAAACGCACCAGAATATGAGGCTGACCAAAATAACCTAAGCCCCAAGCCAGAAGAGAAATGATGGCAATGCCGGAAAGACTAGCACCGGTGGCATCGGTAAACATGTTAAAGTAGTTAGGATTAATAGCATTGAGCTTAACGATAGTTTCGGTAACACCACCGATATAGTACATGGCTGTAATGGGCACCAGTAAAATTGAGAAAAACATCAAGGTACCTTGAAAGAAATCGGACCAACAGACGGCTGTAAAGCCACCGACAAAGGTGTAGAAGACAACTATACCAGCTGTGAGTAGTAAGGACCAAGTGTAATCTAAGCCAAAAGCTGTGTTAAAAAGTTTGCCGCCGGCAACAAAGCTAGCTGATGTATAAATTAGGAAGAAAATAAAGATGAATACGGCAGAGATAATGCGCAGACGATTGGTAGTATCATTAAAACGATTCTCGAAGTAATCCGGTAGAGTAATGGAATTATCTGCTACTTGAGTGTAAATGCGCAATCGTTTGGCTACAAATACCCAGTTGGCAAAGGTTCCCAAGGTCAAACCGAGGGCAATCCAGAAGGCGCTGACACCGGAGACGTAGGCATAGCCTGGCAACCCCATGAGCATCCAGCCACTCATGTCAGAGGCTTCGGCACTCATGGAAGTGACCCAAGGACCAAGTCGGCGGCCACCCAAGACATAGCCTTCTAGGTCTTCTTTCTTTTTGTAATGTACAATACCAATCAAAGCCAAAATACAGAAGTAAATTACTAAGGCCAGCAAAGTTCCTAATTCTATATGCATAAACAACACCCCTTGTTTTCTCTGTTTGCACAGAATATTCAACAATTATACAATTATTAGTGCTTTTAATGCAAGTAATCCAGAAATTTTCTCTTGCTCTTGTGAAAACCTTCTTATTATATTATAATAAACTATATATTTGTGCAGATTTGTGCAGAATTGAGGGCTTGCAACTTTGATTTATAGATAGCATCTATGGGGATAAAGGGGCAACCCTCTACTTATTGTGGAGAAAGACATGGAAGCCGTAAAAATTACTATTATCAGCAAAGTTGGTATCGATGAGAAGCGTGAGCCCTTGGAACAAATATCCTATGGACAAATAGCCTTAAGGGCAGGCAAGTATTATGTGATTTTTGACGAAAGCAAACTCAGTGGTATGGAGGGTACCAAAACAACCCTCAAGTGGGATGAAGATAGCCTGACGGTTATTCGTCATGGAACCTTCCAGCATAGACAAGAGTATAGAGTGGGCTGTGTCTGTGAGAGTATTTACAAAACGCCTTATATGGAAATTCCTGTTCAAGCCACTACCCGTGAGGTAGCTATAGACGGTCAAAATTTGACTTGGCAGCTCCACGTTGAATATGATCTCGTGGTGGGTGGCGAAGATAATGGGATAGTAAATTTGGATATATTGATTGAGGAGGATTCAAGTCGTGAATATCAAGACAGTGCTGGCCAGCTCCATTAAAGGGGCTTTGACCAAAGCCATGGAAGCAGGAACAATTAAGGAAGGTACATTACCAGAGGTTATTTTGGAAGTGCCGCCGCAAAAAGAATTTGGCGATTTTGCCACTAACTTTGCTATGCAGTCTGCTAGAGCACTGCATATGAATCCGCGCCAAATCGCCCAGGCTATTGTAGCTAATTTGGATTGTGCTTATGTAGCCAAAACAGAAATAGCAGGGCCTGGTTTTATTAATTTTTATTTAAAAAATGATTGGGTGTATGATTTGCTGCAACACATCTTGGCGCAGGGAGATTGCTATGGCAATTTGAACGCTCCCAGTCAAGAAAAAATACAAATAGAGTTTGTCAGTGCCAACCCAACGGGACCATTACATGTAGGTCATGGGCGAGGCGCGGCTGTAGGCAGTGCCTTGGCTAATTTGATGCAAGCTGCCGGCTATAATGTTGAAAGAGAATATTATATTAATGATGCAGGTAACCAGATGAATAATTTGGCGGCATCAGTTAATGCTAGATATCTTGCTTTGTTTGGGCAAGAGGTAGAATTCCCGGAAAACGGTTATCATGGCGAGGATATTATTGATACTGCCAAGCGTATTCAAAAACGTTATGGTGATAAGTTTTTGAAATTATCTGAGGCAGAACGCTTGGAGCAGTTCAGAAGTATTGCTCTTCAGGAAAAATTAGCTGCCTTGAAAGAAGACTTAGCGGCTTTTAATGTGGAGTTTGACGTTTGGTTTAGCGAGCAAACTTTGCATGATGCTAATAAAATTAAAGAAGCCTGCGATTATCTGTTGCAAAATGGTAATATGTATGAGAAAGATGGTGCCTTGTGGCTTAAGTCTACCGCTTATGGCGACGATAAAGACAGGGTAGTAATTCGTGATAATGGGGTGCCAACTTATTTGGCGGCCGATATTGCTTATCATAGAAACAAATTTGAACGTGGCTATGACAGAGTCATTAATTTGTGGGGAGCAGATCATCACGGCTACATTGCTAGGATGAAGGCAGCTGTTACAGCTTTGGGCTACAAACCGGAGCAATTGGAAGTTTTAATTCTGCAAATGGTTAATTTGTTCAGAGACGGGCAAGTAGTTAAGATGTCTAAACGCACAGGGCAAAGCGTTACTTTGAATGAACTTATAGAAGAGGTTGGCACTGATGCCGCACGCTATTTCTTTATCATGCGCAGCATAGACAGCCAGCTAGATTTTGATTTGACTTTGGCCAAAGAGCACAGCAGTGATAATCCTGTGTATTACGTGCAGTATGCTCATGCTCGTATTTGCAGTATTTTGAAGCAGATGGCAGAAGAAGGTATTGCTATTCCGACCCAAGCACAATTAGACGTGCTAAAAGAAGAGGTTGAATTAGACCTCATCAAAAAAATGGGTGAATACCCAGACTTAATCGCAGCTTCAGCCAGAGAGAGAGCACCTCATCGTATAGCGCATTACGTCTATGAATTGGCAGGGCTGTTCCATTCTTTCTACAATCAATGTCGTATTTTGGGTGTGGAACGAGGGCAGCAAGAGGCTAGATTATTGCTGGTGCTGGCGGTAAAACATGTTTTGGAACATGCTTTGAAGATTTTAGGTGTGAGTGCACCGGAACATATGTAAAAAACTTTAGGGAGGAAGAAAATGACAAAGTATATTTTTGTAACAGGCGGTGTTGTATCATCTTTGGGTAAGGGCATTACAGCTGCTTCTATCGGCAGATTGCTCAAAAGCAGAGGATATAAGGTAACAATTCAAAAATTTGACCCATATATCAACATCGACCCAGGTACTATGAGTCCTTACCAACATGGCGAGGTTTTTGTAACGGATGATGGTGCCGAGACAGATTTGGATTTGGGGCATTATGAGAGATTTATAGATATCAATCTCTCCAAGAGCTCTAATGTAACGGCAGGACGTATTTATCAAGCGGTTATTGACAAAGAGCGCAGGGGAGATTATCTTGGCCGCACAGTGCAGGTTATTCCGCATATTACTAATGAGATCAAGGAACGCATCTATCGTGTGGGACGTGAGGATAATGCTGATTTTGTTATTACCGAGATTGGCGGTACTGTAGGTGATATTGAGAGTTTGCCCTTCCTAGAAGCTATTCGCCAAGTTAAGAAAGAAGTCGGACGTAATGATGTTATTTATGTACATGTTACGCTTTTGCCTTATATCAGCGGGGCTGGTGAATTGAAAACTAAGCCTACGCAGCATAGCGTTAAAGAACTAAGAGCCTTGGGGATTACACCTGATATCTTGGTTTGCCGCAGCGACAGAGAGATTTCTCATGAAATGCGTGAGAAAATGGCACTTTTCTGCGATGTGGACTTAGATGCTGTTTTCCAATGCATCACAGCTAGAAGCATTTACCAAGTACCGATGAATTTGGAAGACCAGAACATAGATGGAATTATATTGAGAAAACTGGGCATGGAAGACGGACCCAAGGATATGAGCCAATGGCATGCTATGGTAGCGAATATTCTCAAAAAACATTCCCATAAGATTAGAGTGGCTGTAGTGGGCAAATATGTAGCTTTGCCGGATGCTTATATCAGTATTGTAGAAGCCTTAAAGCATGCCAGCTATTTCCACGATGCCAGTGTGGAAATTAAACTGATTAATTCTGAGGATATTGAAGTAGAGGGTACTGATTTAGACGAAGTCTTTGCCAATGTTGACGGTATCTTAGTACCGGGTGGTTTTGGCAATCGTGGTATTGAAGGTAAGATTATGGCAGCCCGTTATGCCAGAGAGCATAAGATTCCCTTCTTTGGTATTTGCTTGGGTATGCAATGTGCTGTTATAGAATATGCTCGCAACGTCTGCGCTATGCACGGTGCTAATAGCACCGAGTTCGATGAGGAAACCCCCTATCCTGTTATTTATTTGATGCCGGAACAATTAAGTGTAGAAATCAAGGGTGGGACTATGCGTTTAGGCATTTATCCTTGTAAGGTTTATCCTGACACTCACACTGCTGATGCTTATGGCGAACCTATTATCTACGAGCGCCACCGCCATCGTTATGAAGTAAATAACGAACTAAGAGAAGATTTGTTCAAGCATGGCTTGGTCTTAGGTGGAACTTTGCCCAATGGGCGTTTGGTAGAAATTGTGGAATTGCCTAAGGCAGAACATCCTTGGTACGTAGGCGTACAATTCCATCCGGAATTAAAATCACGTCCTACCAATCCTCATCCTTTGTTCAAAGGTTTTATTGCCGCAGCTTTGGACTTTAACCAAAAGAGGTAAGGTTTACGGAAAGAGGTAAACTATGTTAAAAAAAATATTTATCAGTGCAATTTTGCTGATAGCCGTTATGTCTTTTGTAGTGTCACTTTTGGGCGGTAAAAATTCTGTAACCAAGTCTAAGGTGCCACAGGTGCAATCAGACAAAATAGCAGTTATCAGTGTAGATGGTACTATCGCCAGTGGTGATGACCAGAGTAATATCTGGAACGAAACCGTAGGTGCCAGTAGCGGTACCATTATGCGCCAATTGCGCAAGGCGGCTAAGGATGATACGGTGAAGGCGGTTTTGCTAAGCATTAATTCTCCGGGAGGCAGCGTGACTGCAGCTGAAGAGATAACCAGAGAAATTAATCGGTTTAAAGAAAACAGTCAGAAACCGATTGTAGCGACAATGAGCGATATGGGAGCTTCGGCTGCCTATTATATTGCGGCTCCTTGCGACAAAATATATGTCAATAATTCTACTTTGACAGGTAGCATTGGCGTCTATATGTCCACCGTGAACTATGAGGAACTGGCCAAGAAGCTGGGAGTTTATGATGTGATGATTAAGAGTGGACCACATAAAGATATTATGTCACCTAATCGTCCTATGACGGCGGAAGAACGTGCTATATTGCAAAACATTGTTAACGAGATGTATGACCAGTTTGTGGTGACAGTAGCTTCTGGCCGCAAGATGCCAGAGGATAAGGTGCGCCGCTTAGCTGATGGACGTATTTATACCGGCAAGCAAGCTAAAGAACTGGGCTTGGTGGATGAAATCGGAGACTACTATGATGCAGTGGAGGGGACAGCACAACTGGCTAATATCAGTGGCACTCCTAACGCTGTGAGATATAACGAAAGTAGAACTTGGCGCAATATTTTGGGTGCCGAGATGACGCAAGCTTTGAGTAATAAAATTACAGAACAAATCTTCCAAAATTTGTCACAAGAGACCGCTTCTAAGCAGCTTTGGGCTCCGCGGTCCTAGGAGGGCTCATGAGGAGAAAAACATTTGACGTTCTGTTTATGAGTAAGATGGGGATGGCAGAATTAGCCCTAGCTCCAACTATGTGGCGCAGTTTGTTTTATATGACTATCAGCGTTGGTGCTTTTGTGGGCGTGGTGGTCAATGTCCTATTTGCCAGCCAGCCTTTGGCAGTTAGAATGGGCCTAATCTTAGGCTTTCTTTTACTCAAGATAGTGGGCTTAGGAGTATTTGGCTGTTTCCTTCACGGACTGATAGATGCTTGTGGAGGTGGCGCGGGCAACGTAAGAGCACTTTTGTGTACTTTAGGCTTTACGACCCTGCCTTTTCTGGTTTTTGTGCCAGTAGCATTAATGGGTGTTACCGTAGGCGGGTGGGCTGTCTTGGCGCTTGTCTTGTGCTATGGACTGGCATTTGTTTGGTCCCTGTTTTTGGTGATTCGTGCTGTCGAAGCAGTTTATTTGTTGTCATTTAGTCGAGCTGTTAGTATTGTATTGTTTGCTATGGGGTTGTTACTGATGCTAATTGCTTTTCCACTCTATTTGGGTGGTAGCATGCTAGTTAAAATACTGTTTGAGTAATAAAAAATAAAAGGAGTGGTGCAGAGTGAACAGAGAATTATCCATGGAATTTGTACGTGTTACCGAAGCAGCTGCTATTGCTTGTGGTCGCAGTGTTGGCTACGGTGACAAAAATGGTGCTGACCAATTGGCTGTTGATGCCATGCGTAAGATGTTTGATACAGTGAATATTAGTGGTACCGTTGTAATTGGTGAAGGCGAATTAGATGAGGCTCCAATGCTATATATCGGAGAAAAGGTTGGGGCCGGTGGACCAGAAGTGGATATTGCTGTTGACCCGGTAGAAGGAACCAATCTAGTAGCCAAAGGACAACCTGGTGCTATTGCTGTAATTGCTATTGCACCGAAGGGCTGCTTATTGCATGCTCCTGATATGTATATGGATAAGATTGCCGTAGGTCCCCGTGCCAAAGGCTGCATTGATATTAATGCGTCTGTCCAAGAAAACTTGTCGCGTGTAGCTAAGGCCTTGGAGAGAAATATTAGTGATTTGACCGTGGTTGTATTAGACAGACCGCGTCATCAACAGATTATGGACGATATCCGTAGAGCCGGTGCCCGTATTCAATTAATCACTGATGGCGATGTTAACCCAATCGTTAACGCCGGTATTGAAGGCACTGGCGTACATATGTATATTGGTAAAGGCGGCGCTCCCGAGGGTGTATTGGCAGCAGCGGCTATTAAATGTCTAGGCGGCGATATGCAGGCCAAACTGGCACCTGAAAACGATGCTGAAGTTGCGCGTTGCCTCAAAATGGGTATTGGCGATATCAACAAAGTTTTGACTTTGGATGATATGGTCAAAGGCGACGACTGTATGTTTACCGCTACGGCTATTACCGAATGTAACTTGTTGCGTGGTCTGAACTATTTTGGCGGTGGCGTACGCACTCATACGGTGTCAATGCGTTATTTGACCGGAACAGTGCGCTTCGTAGATGCTGTTCATAGTTTTGACCGCAAAGATATTGAAATTAAAGTGTAAGGTGAGGGGTTAAGCTGAGTAAGGCTGTCACACATGGGTGATGAATTTTTAAGACTTCTGACAACTACAAAATGTGTCAATGAACTTGCCGCTGCATGGCGGCAGGGACATAGCCTGAATATCTCTGGCTTGGCAGGACCTGTCAAGCCAGGGCT
>JAQUUF010000177.1 GCA_028693975.1 Acidaminococcaceae bacterium | reverse complement strand
TATCTCTGTCTGCCATACGATTACTTACCCTTAAGGGCCGCACTCCGCTCTAGGACAGCATTAACCGCATCGTACATAGCGGCACGCACACCGTGGAGTTCTAGTGCATGGATACCCGCGATAGTAGTACCACCTGGAGAAGTAACCTTATCACGGAGCTGAGCCGGATGAATACCTGTCTCTACCGCCATTTTGCCACTGCCGGCAAAAGTCTGTGCAGCCAAATGAATGGCTAGGTCTCTGGGCAACCCGGCATTGACACCTGCATCTGCCAAAGCATCAATTAACACAAAAACATACCCCGGCCCGCAGCCAGAAATAGCAGTAATTGCTTCCATAGCAGACTCGGCTACTTCTACGACTTCGCCACAGGAACCAAAGATAGCTTTAGCTGCTTCGACAGCGGCCTTGGTAGCCTTCTTGTCCGGCGCAATCGCCGTCATGCCTGCACCCACAGCCAAAGGTGTGTTGGGCATAACTCTCACAATAGCATGACCTGGTACCAGCTTATGCAACATATCCAAATCTACACTGCCCATGATAGAGATAATAATAGCCTTCTCACCAATCGCCTCTACCATATCTGCGGTAATAGCAACTGCTGCCATTTGCGGCTTCACTGCCAGGATAATAACATCAGCTGCTTGCACCGCCGTAGCGTTGTCCGATGCAGTGTTAACTCCGTAAATCTTAGTCAGATATTCTCTTCTAGACGCAGATGGGTCACTGACGGTAATTGCTTTTTTATCCGTCAAAGCAGCACCCAAAATACCCTTCAAGATAGCTTCGCCCATGGCTCCGCCACCAATAAAAGTAACCTTACCAATTTGTTTTATCTTTCCCACGGAAATTCACCCCTTTTATCATATGATGTTGTAGACGTCGTAGTTCTGCTTGTATGGTCGTCTCCAGCATCAATATCTACATTCTGAGGAGCACAAACCATGATGCTGCGACCAATCTTCTTCATGGTTCCGTTGATAGCATATATGGTACCACTGACGAAGTCCACGATACGCTTCATCACATCACTGTCAGTTTCCTCAAAATTAATAACTACCGGTTGATTTTTCTTCAGATAATCCGCCACTTTCTTACAATCATCAAAATTAATTGGCTCCACCACCACTACCTTGACCTGAGCTTGTGCCAAAGGCATAGAGATTAATTTAGTGTCTTCTTGCTTTTTGCCAAAGAGGCTGCGTTTCTCTTCGCGCCGTAATTTCTCGGAGCGGTCTTCCCATTGCTTCGTGCCAAAGACGGGGAACTTGCTGGGGGCAGTGGTCTCAGGTGTTTCTTCTGCCTGCTCCTCTTCCTCACTGTATAGTCCAATAGCATTCAAAATTTTATCCAAAAACTTCATTTACTTACACATCCTCTTTTTATTTAATAGAATAATCACGAGCGCCAAAAAGTGCTGTGCCCAAACGAACAGAATTAGCTCCTTCTTCGATAGCAATCCAATAATCATGAGTCATACCCATAGATAAAGTAGTGCAAGTAGCACTGCCTAATTGCTCTTGCAACTGACAAAAAAGCTGATACCCTCGAGCAAAGGTAGGCCTTGTTTCCTCTGGCTTATCTGTAGCCTTAGCTATAACCATCAAGCCTTCTACCCGCACATGGGGGTAACTAGCCAGTTGTGTCCGCAGTAACTGATAGTCTTCTTCGGACAAACCACTCTTCTGTTCCTCACGCGTCAAATTAATTTGTAGCAGCACGCGCTGAAGCTTATTAAGCTTAGCAGCTTCATGCTCTATATGCATTAAAACCTTGGCACTATCTACCGACTCTATTATATCAAAAAGTTCTACTGCTTGCTTGATTTTATTTGTTTGCAAGTGACCTAGCAAATGCCAAATGCCCCCTGCCGGTAGCAGCTCTTTTTTATTTTTCGCTTCCTGCACTCTGTTTTCGCCCACATCCGCCAGCCCTGCCTCCAAGGCCTCTGTCACTACAAGGGGTGGATGATTCTTGGTTACGGCCACCAAAGTGACCTTATCCCCTGTTATTTTGGCCGTTTGGCGTAGTGCTAGCGCCGCGGCAATCTTGTGGTTTACTATAGCCAGATTATCTCTAAACAAACCTGTCACTCCTATTTCAACATTATAATGGCTGCCATGCGGCCTGTTTTACCGTCTTCTGCCCGATAGGAGAAGAACTTATCCTTATGCTCATAGGTACAACATTCAGCACAAAGAATATTTTGCTCTTGCACCCCTGCACCTAAAAGTTGCTTTTTATTTACCTGCCACAAATCAAGCTGCCAATGTCCCGGACGCGTAGGTCTAAAGCAGTCAACATAGCCAGGTGCCGCATCCAGTACCGCCTGATCCACTTCAAAACAACATGACCCTATGGATGGACCAATACCAACGAGTACATTAGCACTCTGACATTTGTAATTACGCTCCATACAGTGTAGCGTCTTAAGGGCAATATCACCCACGCTACCGCGCCAACCAGCATGTGCCAGAGCAATAGTCTTCGTCACAGGGTCAAAGAACATGACCGGTACGCAATCAGCAAAAAACAACATCAAGGGCACTTGTCGCAGTTGCGTTACTAACGCATCCACTCCTTGGATACTCTTAGCATAGTCATCTGCTCCACTGCCTATCATTGCCTCTGTCACTAAACTTACCTTGGTACCATGAACCTGCTGGCAAGTAGTAATACGACTAGGTTCAAAACCCAAAACGTCTGCTACCTTACGACGGTTAGACAAAACATCTTCTTTGTTATCACCTACATGGAGGGCCATATTCAGCCCCCCTGGCACCAGCTCACTTGTACCACCTTGTCTCCCTGTAAAAGCGTGCAGCAAATCTGCCCGCGTCAGACGTGGAAAAATTCCTAATTCAAGATCACCTTGCTTATGTAACACAAAGCTTGTCATTATTTCGTAGCCCCTTTGTCTTTGAGTACTTTTTCATATCTATCCAGCATGGTTTTAAAGACCTTTAGTCTAGCATACTCTTTATTATTAGCTTCTATCACGGTCCAAGGAGCATAGAGTGTATCGGTGCGATAGAGCATCTCATTAACTGCTTCCTCGTACCACTGCCACTTCTCTCTGTTGCGCCAATCCTCGTCGGTAATCTTCCATTGCTTGGCCTTCTCTCCTTTTCTAGCTTGGAAACGACGATA
>JAQUUF010000176.1 GCA_028693975.1 Acidaminococcaceae bacterium | reverse complement strand
TGAATTGCTACCTGTGCTACACCACCACAACCAGTGATTAAAGCTCTACTCACTCCACCCACTCCCCTTTTGCTCTTAACCAAAAAAGCAAATGTACATGCCGCCTTGGCATGACACCCACTAGTTTTAGTCATTCTTTTTATAAAAACTTCAACATATTTTACCATATATGTTCAAAAACAACAATAAAATAGACCGTTTCTTCCCCGTTTTCCCTTGCGCGGATAAGAATAATAGCACTTAAAAAGGCACGACCCATAGGGTTCGTGCCTTGATTATAACAAGAAATTATTTAGGATCGTACATGCCACGAATCTTCATAGCCTCATTGATACGACCAATAGCAGATATGTAAGCGCCTACACGCATATCAACCTTGTACTCTTTAGAAGCATCATATACTTCTTTGAACGCTTTCCTCATCAACGCCACTTGTTTGTCGATTACTTCTTCTTCTGTCCAGAAGTATCTATACAAATTCTGTACCCACTCGAAGTAGGAGACCGTAACGCCACCGCCATTAGCTAAAATATCTGGCACTACAAAAATACCTTTTTTATCCAAAATAGCATCTGCATCAGGAGTCGTAGGACCATTTGCACCTTCGCAAATTACCTTGGCATTCAATTTAGCGGCATTGGCTCCCGTAATCTGGCCTTCCATAGCACATGGACACAAAAGGTCAACCTTGGCTTCTAGCAGTTCTTCATTACTAATGGCCTTGGTTCCCTTGAATTTAGTAACGCTACCGGTTTTAGCAACATGCTTAGCTAATTCATAGGGGTCAATTCCTTTGTCACTATAGATAGCGCCATAAACATCGCTGATAGCTACAATCGTTACACCTTGATCATGAATTAATTTAGCTGTCCAACTACCAACATTGCCAAAACCCTGCACAGCGCAAGTAGCCTTCTTGGGATTAATCTTCTTGACCTTCAAGGCTTCCATCGCTGCAGTCATGACACCGCGGCCAGTAGCAGCTGTTCTACCCAAGCTACCGCCTACGCAAATTGCTTTGCCCGTAATGAAGCCTGGCTCAAACTGACCTGTAATCTTGCTATATTCATCCATCATCCAACCCATAATCTGAGCATTAGTATTCATATCAGGAGCCGGGATGTCTTTCTTCTCCCCAATAATGGGAGCTACTTTGTCTATCCAACCACGGGTTAATCTCTCCAATTCGCCACGAGATAACTTAGCTGGATCAACGATAATGCCACCTTTGCCGCCACCATACGGTAACCCTGCAATAGCGCACTTGGTAGTCATCCACATAGCCAAAGTCTTAACTTCATCCAAACAAACATTAGGATGATACCGTACGCCACCTTTGGCTGGGCCCATCACAGTGCTATGCTGACTGCGGTAACCAATAAATACCTTTACTGTTCCATCGTCCATCTTTACCGGAATAGAAACTTCCAGCGTTCTTTCAGGATTCTCAATAATAGCGGCAGCACTTGGGTCTAACTTCATAGCCTTGATTGCTGCTTTCATTGGGATTTGAGACATTTCAAATAAATTCATTCTAAATACGCCTCCTCTTAATTTAACTTTCTTGTCAAATAGAGCACATCCATCACTAAAATTATATCCCTTATAATACCCTTTGTCACGCAATTCCTCCTTTGTATTTTAACTAAATTGGCTGTATATCTTTTTAAAATTAATACCATTAACAGTCTGATAATCCTTATCAGTCGTATACTTATTACGCAACTCCTTAACAGCAGTTTCCAAATGCTCAGACGTAATGCCGTGCTGAATAGATAGCCAAGCCTCCATAAACGCAGCCAAATGGTCACACCCTTTGAGCATAGCACCATTAAAAGGCTTGTATTGGTCCTTATTATAGCTTGAAGGAATAGGAGCACGACCGAAGTCTTCAATTACTCCATCTATAACGGCTTTGTTATCAAATTCATTAGAAGTAAAATAGCGTATATCCTCCCACCATTGGCTAGGCAGCAGCGGCATTATCTTCTCTTCCACTTGGCGCTCCTCTATTTCTTTGATAAGCTCTCCCAAGCCTTCCACAGAAGATTTAACCGGAGAAATAATGTCGCGGGTCAGTACTTCGGGCAAGTCATGCCACAAACCACCCAAGAAGTTGTCCACCAAACCCTGCTTACAAACCTGCATTTTGAGCGAGCAAAAATATGACATCACAGCTACAATCATCACATGCCCCATGACAGAAGTCTCAGGCACACGGGGTGATTGAGACCACCGTTTCTGGAAACGTAACTGTCCTACCAAATCAACGAACTTGTGTGTCTTACCATTCAGAGCTATCTTCTGTACACCAGCCAAGTCATAGTGTTCTTCTATTTCATTAGCAATGGCTTCTTTGGTCTCTTCCACCCCATATATCCCCTGATTCATATGATAGACAATACGAAACTCCCACTCTGTAGCCAAATAATGAGCAGCCCTTAATAATTTTTTCTCCTTAGGATAACAACTGCCATCAAAATATTGCCGCATCTTGTCCATAAACACTGCGTCCAAGCTAGGTACACGGCGCTGCAACTCCTCATAGACCCAAGCATTAAGCTTAGCTCCACTTTTTTTCATCAATTCATGAAAAATAGGCGGTTTAATATCAGTCAGCACTATTCTGTGCAAAAACTCAAAAATGCCCCCTTCGACCAGAGCCTGCCAATCCAGCTTAGCTCCGTGATCCTGCTCTTCGTAACGTGCTAGCACGTATAGAATCATCATTTTGTGGGCTTGTTTATCTAGTTCCGTAAACCCTTGCGGTCTAATATGGTCGTTCCATCTTTGAATATGGGCCGCATCAAAAATAAACTCAATTAAATCCTTATTTAACACCACATCGGCTTTGCTTTTTGTTAACATATTGTTCTGCCCTCCCAAGCTCTTCTTTCCTATATTCTATGCCTAAAGGAAAAATTCCTTTTGCCCCACGCTAAATTTATTGCTATTAATGTAGGAAATTATGCTATAATGTTTATACTCAAAATTGTGAGTATTATCTGAGAAAGGTTGTGACAATGGCAAAATGAAAGAGATGGTACGTTTAGAAGGTATCACCAAAAAATTTGGTAACAATTTAATTATTCCCTCCATTGACTTGACAATAGGAGATGGTGAATTTATTACCTTATTAGGTCCTTCCGGTTGCGGAAAGAC
>JAQUUF010000175.1:715-3165 GCA_028693975.1 Acidaminococcaceae bacterium | reverse complement strand
TTCCGTCACGGCACAGCGTATTAACCGTGGTTATGAGCTAGAAGTCTATAATACGGCGGTGGAGCGGCTAAACGCAGCTAGAATCACTGTTGTAGCCCATCAAATTCTGGGATTACCTGGAGAAAACAAGGCCATGATGGTTGATACTGCCCGATATATTGGACAATCAGGGGCGGCTGGTATCAAGTTTCATCTCTTGCATGTACTGCGAGGTACTCCTTTGGCACAACTCTGGTACCACGGAGAGTGTCCTACGCTGGAGCGAGAGGAATATATTCAGATTCTGGCAGAATGTTTGCGCCATATTCCGCGGAACATGGTGGTACATCGCCTTACCGGCGACGGAGCTAAGCGCGACCTCTTGGCACCGCTGTGGAGTGCCGATAAGAAAAGAGTGCTGAATGCTATTCACCAAGCCTTTGCCCGGGATAATCTAGAGCAAGGCTCGGCACTGGTGGATAGACAATTGTAAGATGAGGCGGAGAAGGGCATAATTATAATTATTTAAGGTTCTTATTGAGGAAAGGATAGTAAATAATGAAAATAGCAATTATAGGCAGTGGTCATGTAGGCATGGCTGTCTTTAGAGGATTGCAGGATTTATCGGGAGTACAGGAAATTGTACTATGTGGTAGAGATGCTAAAAGTCCCAAAATGTTAGCAGAAATTGAGGATTACCTAGATGCACAAGTCCTGCGAGTAGCTGTTCCTGTGAAGTTAAGCTGTGGTGGTTATGACAAAACAGCCGGTGCCGATATAATTATTTTTTGTGCTGGTACTACTCCGGCTCTTAATCAGACACGGCTTGATCTGGTCAAAGATAATGTTGCAGTAGTTAATGCAGTGTTTGGCGAAATTAACAAATATAATAGGGAAGCTATTATTATCTGTCTGAGCAATCCTGTGGACATTATAACAGCAGCAGTGCGCGCTATAACTGGTAGGTCGAGGTTAAAAGTAATAGGTACGGGTACTTTGCTAGATACGGCTCGTATGCGTAAAAAAATAAGTGCCTTGTTAGACCTTGCTCCTACTGAAGTCAATATGTTTGTTTTGGGCGAGCACGGAAATAGCTCTTGTCCTATCTGGAGTTCTCTGCGTATTCTGGGGCTGACCTTGGATGAATATATGGCAGAAGAAACAGGAACTGTCACTCAAGTCAAAACAGCTAAATTAACAGATATTATGCGCTATACCGGCAAATTTATTCACGCCGGTAAAGGACATACCGCCTATGGCGTGGCAGAATCCGCCTGTCGCATTGTCTCTGCTATTATAAATGATACCCATGAGTTTTTCCCGCTTTCGGTGGTGTGCGAGGGAGAATATGGCATTGCTGGTTTTGCGATTTCCGTTCCCTGTCTTATTGGCCGCGAGGGAATCCTTGCAATTAAGAACATTCGTATGCAGGCAGACGAAAAAGCTATGTTTAACCAGTCTGCTGCTATTTTGCGTAAGATTGCCCAAGATACAGGATTGGTCTAACCAGTCCTCAGACAAGACTCACTATTTTCAAAATGTTAACCAAGCCATAATTATAATTATTTTTCGGAGCGTGCGACAATAGATAAGCTAATTATAGCTGGGAAGTGGCCTAGAATAGCGGTAAGGTGCTAGGGGCTAGAGCCAGTGGCTATGCGGTTGGAGCACCTTCTGCCAGCTACATCTGGAGCCTTATTTTCACGAGCTTTTGAACAAGGGCTGATTTGCCCCTTGTGACGATTTTTCCGACAGATAGACTTAATTAGATGAATAATTGGCGCGAATTTAGAAGCAGGGACAGGCACCTTTTCCAAAACAAAAACTAAAAAAATAAACCTCCGACTATAATGTCAGAGGGTTTTGTTGGGTGAGGGAATGGACTGAATTAGTCGCAGGATGCCGATGGTATTAGCGGCTAATGTTTTCCGTTTTTTACCAGTGGCTGTTACCATAGTTACCTGGGGACAATTTGTCCCTAGGTAACTTGCCAATAATTCATCTCTTTTGCGCATTTTTTTCAGATAGTCTGTTGGATTAGTGCTGTCTGTCAGTGCACCCACTACATCTACTAAGTAAGGCAAACAATCTGCTTTTGCGGAATTGAGGTGTGCCTCAGTACGCTCTACAAGACTATTTTGTATAATGAAGGTAAGCAAAACCTAGGAGATAATTTTTGTGTAAAACGAGGAGGTTTTAGTATGAAAAAGATGCTTAGTATCGGGTTGTTGGCTCTTCTGGTAGTGACAGCTCCCTTGGCAGATAGCGAGGCTTTTAATTTGGGCGGTATTACTATTAATCTGCCGGGCAGTGGTGGCACACCAAGCGGTGGTGGCAGTGTCAATGCACCACCTACTCAGGTGGAGGCACCTGGCCTGGCGGACCATCCGACCAAGATTGAGGTGACGATGAATAGTCCCAGGGGGTTTGATGCAAAAAGTCAATACAAGATTAAATGCACGGTGAGCTTT
>JAQUUF010000175.1:0-705 GCA_028693975.1 Acidaminococcaceae bacterium | reverse complement strand
GTGTATATTACGCCCCCAGGCTCCTATTTGGAGGGGAATGTTTTCCATGGCGGCTATTATGGCAATGGACATACCAATACTGCTGCGGAATTTAGCGTGCGTTGCAAACCAGCTGATTATATGTTGTTGATTTATGTCAACGACTATGCCTGCGTGGCACCGGCTACGCCAGAAATCAATGGTGCAGTTCGTGCTTACGTTCTCAAGAAACTACCCGGCAGAATCCAGTTTGCCAAATAAAATTTGTAAAAATTAAGGCCGTTACTCTTTGACGTGAGTAATGGCCTTGTTTTTATGTAATTATCTAAGCAGTGGGCCGTTCTAAAAGGTCAAGCTTTTCAACCAGGCATCAACATCTCCGCTGGCAGAATCCACACTGCCACCGCTTACCACTAATGGTTTTGTGATTTTTGCCTTAGGTATTTCCTTTTGCAATGTGCTCAAACAGCTTTGTATACCGCCACCGCCATGAGTAAAGAAGGGTACCACTGTCTTACCGGTAAAATCATAACTATCCGCAAAGGTTAAGATACCCATAGGTGGATTTCCCCACCAATTCGGAGAACCTAAGAAAATAACATCGTAATCTTTAAAGTTCTCAATTTTTGTCTTTAAAGCCGGGCGAGCCTTCTCCTGTAGTTCTTTTTTGCCTTGTTCAACGGTGGCGTTATAATCTTGGGGGTAGCGCTGTACTGTCTCTATTTC
>JAQUUF010000174.1 GCA_028693975.1 Acidaminococcaceae bacterium | reverse complement strand
TTCCATTTTGCACCAGTAAAACAATTTGTATTTTTTCTTGCGGTGAAACTTTCCTTTTAACCAAAATACTCCCTCCTAAGTAAACGGTTTTATTATTTCAACTGTCTACCTAGAAGGGAGCATATCATTGTGGTCGGGGCTTTTATTGTCATCTCTTCTGTAATTGTGTTATAATGCTTGATATTATAAAAAGGAGGCTGCTTCATGCGTATAAAACATTTGGTAATGGCTATTGCTGCAGCCGCTGTAGCCACCTTTGGTGTATTCTACCATCTCAACGGAGATAAAAACCCGCTCAAAAAAGAAGTTGCACCTCCGCCTAAGTCAGTTAATATCAGCCTTACCCCAGTACAGGTACAGCGCCTAATTACACCCAAATTGACTTCCTTAGACCCAGCCAAAATTCTTAACGTTATCGTACGCGGAAACCATATCTATCTTACCCTGCGCAGCGATGATAATAATTCGGCCAGTATAACCGGGCTCAACCTGCAAAACAACATTCTTACTTTACGCAAGGATTATGGCAAAAATGGTGTCAACAAGATAAGCGGCAAGATGATACTGGATATTACCTTGGACGATAAAGGTACGATTTACTACACCAAGAATGGTGTTCACGCCCTTAGCAACGGCAGTGATATTATTAGCTTAGAAGGTAAAACCTCCGCCAATAAGTTACTACTCTTAGCAGATAATCATAGCGGCTATCTCTACGGCAACGACAATTTTGATAAAGTAACCATCAAAGACGGAAGCTTAGATGATATGCAACCTAGCTTCCTCAAAAATAGAGCTCTTCCTTTCCGTGGTGGACTATCTCAGCTGGTCTTAGGCCCTAGCAATACCCTCTACGGCGGTGGACGCATTACACCTAACGGCATTTATCTCATTGCCTCTTTTGATGACAAAGGCAAACTGCTACAAAAATATGGCAGCGAAAAAAATATTGTCAAATCTTCAATTTACAATCTTACCAGTTTTACCGTGCTCAAAGATTATGTTTGTGCTATTGATGGCTTTACAACTAAGCTCTGGTCCAAAAAAGGTAAATATCTGGGCTCAATTAATAACGATAATCTTTATTCGGAGTCCATCGTGCCCCTCAAATTGGTCCGCTTGAACGATGAAACTGCCCTTGTGCTGACCTATACCCGCAATACCAAAACTGAACTATTAGACTTGGCCTTCTTCACACTGACCTTCTAAACTTATATGCAAAAGCAAAGGAACTGTAGACTACATGAGGTTTTTGCACCTCTTGTCCACAGTTCCTTTTTATAATTATTATATATGCTTTTCGGCAAAGACTGCTCATTATTCTTGTTTTACAGTTAGGATTTATGCCCATTCATGAATCTATCTACAACAACATCAGCCACATGTCCAAAATCCATGCCCTCATCCATATCATGAAAAACGAGCATCTCCAACCCACCATACAAATGCCCTGCCCACATATTCATTTGTTCATGAGCTTTTAATTCTCCACGGCTAACGCCCTCTTCAAGGATGTAGCGTAAAACAATAATATGTGAATGCAAAATCTCAAAATATTTGCGTAAAATCTCTTCTTCTTCGGCAGTTGGTTTGTTGCCCCAACGAGAAATCACTTTAAAATTGCCATCTTTGTCCGTTAGAATTTGCCAACCTCTGTTAGCTCCGCTAAAATCAAAAAACAGCACCTGCAGAATAACTAAATTATCTGAGGTAAATTTCAACATTTCTATTATGTAATCTCGCAATTTGCCACTAAAGGATTGCTCACTGTCCTCTATAACCTTAAGTTTTTCCAGAAATGGCTCATTCTTCTTTTGTACCAAGGTATAAAAAAGATTTTCCTTATTTTTGTAATACTTGTACACCGTACCTTTGCCGGTATCGGCAATTTTAATAATTTCATCCAAAGTAGCTAAGGTATACCCCTTGCGAGAGAAAACCTGCTCTGCCGCTAATAAAATCCTTTCTTCCTTGGACAATGTTTGTTCCATGTTTACCACAAAGCGCACCCCCACTAGTAGTGAACCTAAATTTAACCCTGTTTTGCTATTATATCATTACCGCATTTCTAAAACAATTAAATATTTATTATCATAATTATTAAACCCCTTTAAGTCTTTTGCTAAAGCAAAGAGTGTTGTATAATATAATAGGTATGAGTTTAAAGTAATCTTGATATAAGGAAAATGCTACCAAAACAAAGGAGGGAATGTAATGAGTCTTAAAGTTCATCTTGAAAGATGCAAAGGTTGTGGCATTTGCGCCAACTTTTGCCCAAAGAAAGTCTTAGCAATTTCCGAATTAGAAAAAGTAGAGATTGTCAACGAGAAAGACTGCATAAAATGCGGCCAATGTGAAATGCGTTGCCCAGATTATGCTATTTTTGTAGAAAAGTAAAAGGAGTGAATAACACATGTCTAAAATCCTACTATTGCAAGGTAATCAAGCAGTAGTTGAAGGTGCTATCGCTGCCGGAGTAAAGTTTTTCGGTGGTTATCCTATTACCCCTTCAACTGAAATAGCTGAGCAATTAGCCGCTCGTTTGCCTAAAGTTGGCGGCAAGTTTATGCAAATGGAAGATGAAATAGCTGGTATGGGTGCCATTATCGGTGCCTCCTTGGCTGGCAAAAAAGTTATGACTGCCACTTCCGGTCCTGGCTTCTCTTTGAAGCAAGAAGCTATCGGTATGGCTTGCAGCTCAGAAATTCCTATCGTTATCGTGAATGTGCAGCGCGTTGGCCCTTCCACTGGGCAACCCACGTCACCTTCTCAAGGCGATGTGATGCAAGCTCGCTGGGGCACACATGGTGACCACTGGCTTATCGCTTTATCCCCCTCTAGCGTACCAGAATGTTTCGAACTAACACTCCAAGCCTACGCTTTGAGCGAAAAATATCGTGTACCCGTTATCCTCTTGATGGATGAAGTAATTGGCCACATGCGCGAAAGAATTGAATTGCCTGATAACTACGATGAAATTCCTCAAGCAGAGCGCAAACAACCTACTTGTAAACCTGAAGAATTCAAGGCTTATGCCACTGACGACAGCTTGGTTCCCGCTATGCCTCCCTTTGGCAGTGGCTACCGTTGGCATGTAACAGGACTCGTGCACGACGAGACTGGCTTCCCCAAAGGAACTCCGGCTGCTACTGTAGCCGCACAGGACCGTCTGCGTGATAAATTAC
>JAQUUF010000173.1 GCA_028693975.1 Acidaminococcaceae bacterium | reverse complement strand
TGAGAGGTTAATTATGACTTACGATGATCGTTTAATTGTGGCCTTGGATTTTCCTACTCAGGCGGCAGCAGAGCATATTGTGGAAGAATTAGGCGAAAATGTTAGCTATTACAAAGTTGGCATGGAACTGTATTATGCTGCAGGCGCTCCTATGCTGCACTATTTAAAGAGCAAAAATAAAAAGGTTTTTTTGGATTTAAAATTGCAAGATATTCCTAATACAGTGGCACATAGCTTGGCAGTGTTGACTGAACTGGGTGCTGACATGATGAATGTTCACGCTGTGGGTGGTCGCAAAATGATGGAAGAGGCAGTGAAGACGGTTCACGCCAAGGCTCAAGAATTGGGACGTCCTGCTCCTAAGCTTATTGCTGTGACCATTCTTACCAGCATGGATGAAGGACAATGGCGGGATTTGCATTACAGTAAGAGTATCTCAGAAGAAGTAGTGGAATTGGCTAAGTTAGCAAAAGCTTCCGGCATGGATGGGGTCGTGGCGTCTCCCCAAGAAGCCGGAGCTATTCGCAAAGCCTGTGGTGATGATTTCTTAATTGTTACTCCAGGTGTTCGCTCTGCCGGCAGTGCAATCAATGACCAAAGCAGAGTAGCTACTCCCTTGGGAGCTTTCAAAAATGGCTCTACTCATATAGTGGTAGGTCGGCCGATTACTCAAGCAGAAAACAAAATTGCTGCGGCACATAGTATCGTAGCGGAAATAAGAGGCATAGCTCATGAATGAACAAGATGTAATGCAATTGTTAGAAAAGACACATGCTGTTTTGCACGGACATTTTCTCTTGACTTCTGGATTGCACAGCCCTATGTATGTAGAGAAATTCAATGTACTGCAACATCCTAAATATACAGAAATGTTGTGCCAAGAATTGGCTAAACGCTACATTAATGACCAAGTAGAGCTAGTAGTTGGACCCATGACTGGCGGTATTTTGCTCTCTCATGAAGTGGGTAAGGCTTTGGGAACCAGAGCTATTTTTACCGAAAGAGATAATGGCAAGATGACTTTGAAACGTGGTTTTGAAATACCTCAAGGTTGTCGTGTTCTAATTGTAGAAGATATCGTTACCACTGGTGGCAGCGTCAAGGAAGTAATGGATGTAGTTAAGGAACATGGCGGTGAAATTGTCGGTGTAGGTCTTTTGGTAGACCGTAGCGGCGGCAAGGTAGACTTTGGCGTTCGTACCGAAGCTTTGCTGCACTTAGATGTTACTACTTACAAGGCTGAGGACTGTCCCCTCTGCAAGGAAGGCGTTCCTTTTACCAAACGTGGAAGAACAGGCAAATAGTTGATTACGCACTAAATCAAGGCCAGACAAAGCGGAAGCGATCGTTTTGTCTGGTTTTTTTTCGTTATTTATGCAGTTTATCTGCAAGAATTACCGCTGCTATGCTATAATTAAGAGGATTAAATTTGGAGGGGTTAGAGTGATTAGGTTAAAAAATGGCGAAGGTATGATTTGGCCAGAGGGCAAACGTATTGCGCTGCTACTTACTTTTGATTTTGATGCTGAGCTTTTGCGTTACTCGGTAATTGGACAAGAGAATACTGGCTTCTCTGATATTTCTCGTGGCAAATACGGTCCTGATGAAGGACTTAAGCGCTGCCTAGCAATGCTTGAGCGACAGCAGCTTAAGACTACTTTTTTTGTGCCGGGTAAGATAGCAGAGCTCTATCCCGAGCAGGTGCAACAGATTGCTCACGCTGGGCATGAGCTGGCTTATCATGGTTATGCCCATGACAATCGGGTGGGGATTCCACTTGAGGAAGAGCAAGCAAATATGGCTCAGAGTGAGAAGCTGCTAGAAAGAATAAGTGCACACAAAGTTGTTGGTTATCGTGGACCTTTGGATGTGATGCAGCCTTGTAGCTTAGAACTATTGCAAAAAAGAGGCTATTTGTATGGCTCTACACTGAAGGACTGTGACTGGCCCTATATTCATGAGCAGTGCAAGAAGGAAACGCCTATTGTGGAATTACCTACGGAGCCGAGTTTTGATGATTTCTCATTTTTCTATTTCTCCTATGCTGATGGAGCGACTATTACATGTAGCTATCCTAGTCAGTATGTGTATGAATTATGGAAAGACAATTTTGATGAATTGGCTAGCGAAAATGACAAAGTCATGGTGCTTAAACTCCATCCCCAGTTAATAGGGCGTTCAGGCCGTATTCGTATGTTAGAGCGCTTCTTGGCCTATGCTAGAGTTATCGGAGCTTGGGTGGCAAGTTGTGCTGAGGTAGCGCGCTACGTGCTTAAGTTTTATCAGAAGGGTGGTGCTGCTCATGCAATGGCCCGATAACAAAAGATTAGCAGTTCTTTTATCCTTTGATATTGATGGTGAAACGCTGTGGCTAACACGTAACCCGATTAATAAACAACATCTAACGAATTTGTCTAGGGGATTGTATGCTACTAAACAAGGCCTGCCTAGAATCCTGAATATGTTGGCAGAGGAAGGCCTAAAAGCTACTTTTTTCACGCCGGCTTATATTGCAGAGATACATCCGGACATACTACAATATATCGCTTCTCAAGGTCATGAAATAGCTTATCATGGTTATATGCATGAAGTTATGCCTACCTATGAACAAGAGAATGCCCTAATGGCCAAGGCCGAGGGCATAATTAGTGCAGCCACGGGGCAAAAGATGTGTGGCAATCGTATGCCAGATGGCATTATTCATGATTTTCATTTGCGGCTATGGTTAGAAAGAGGGTATATTTATTCTTCCAATTGGCGCAATAATGACGGACCATTCTTGCACAAGCTTGATGGTAAAGAAATACCAATTGTGGAATTGCCCAAAGATGGTATTGTCGATGATACTAGCTATGATATGTATACTTTGCAAGAGCCAACGCACTATTATCTAAGAAGTGGCCGTGAGATGGTGCAAATTTGGCAAGAGGAGTTCGATGGCTTGGCAGAAGAGGGACGCATGATGAATTTTGTTATGCATCCACAGTTCATTGGTCGGCCGGGCTATGTGCGGGCGCTGCGTGCTTTTATCCATTACGCTCGTGAAAACGGCGCTTGGCTTACCACAGATAAGGCGGCAGCAGAATACGTGCTAGCACAGCATGGGTATAAGATAAACGCTAAGTAAATTAACCGTAAATGTAAAATTGATAATATAAAATAAATAAGGGGGATTTACAATGGAAAAAAG
>JAQUUF010000172.1 GCA_028693975.1 Acidaminococcaceae bacterium | reverse complement strand
CAGCGTTGCGAGCCATATTACGCATGTCCAGCCCGCCGTCGCCCCCTGCAATACCATTAACGATGCCTGCGATGCGAGAATCACCGCGTAAATCCATACCGCCTATGCGAGTATGTGGACTATTGATTAACAGCACCCTGGCAGCACTAGGAAACACCGCATCAACAATACCCACCAAACCCGTACTGCTTACTACAGACATATTGAGCTTCAAACCAGCATCACTGCCCTGATTGATAATAACTGTATCTCGCAAATCACCCATACCACGACCAATAACTCTAGACGTCACAAATTCTAACCGAGGATATTTTTGTTTATAGTTAAGGAGTCTTTGCAGTCTCTCATTCTCATCTTTCATAGAAACAAGGCTAACATTCTCTTGTCGTAAAATAGCATTTTCTTTTTCTAATTTATTATTGGTGGCCCTAAGCTCCTTAAGCGAAGTAAAATAACCTGTGGTATTGTTAACAATATCGGATAACCCTAACATAACGGAGTTTACCGGCTCTACCACAGCCATAACTATTCTATTAACAAAAGGGAAATGGGCTCTACTCTCAACTACCAAAGCACCAACTAACACCAACACGATAAAGGCGAGAAAAGCCATACTTTTTTTCTTGTTCATATTATTTCCTTCACGTCAGCACTTACTTGCGGCGACTAGTTGCCATGAAACCTTTTTTGAAAACATCGAGATGTTCTACGGCAATGCCTGTCCCCAATGCCACGCAAGACAGCGCATCATCAGAAACTACCACTGGCATACCTGTCTCACGGCTCAAGACACGATCAAAATTACGCAACAAAGAACTGCCCCCCGTCATAACAATGCCTCGATCCATAATATCAGCGGCGAGTTCCGGTGGCGTTTTTTCCAGCGTACTCTTAATCGCATCCACAATCCCTTCCAAGGGCTCTTGCAATGCTTCACAAATTTGGTTCTGGTTAATGCTCAAAGTCTTCGGCAAACCAGTTACCAAATCACGACCGCGAATATCCATACGAGCTGGTCTTTCTACCTCTACTGCCGAGCCAATTTCAATTTTCACTTCTTCTGCCGTACGCTCACCAATCAGAAGGTTATATTTACGTTTAATAAAATTGACGATAGCGCTGTCCATTTCATCTCCGCCAATACGGATTGACTTGCTGACCACCACGCCACCCAAAGAAATAACTGCCACCTCTGCTGTACCGCCACCAATATCCACAATCATACTGCCGGTTGCTTCTTGTACCGGTAAACCAGCCCCAATAGCTGCTGCCATAGGCTCTTCTATTAAATAAGCCTCTCTGGCACCTGCTTGCACCGCGGCATCAACCACGGCTCTTTTTTCTACAGCGGTCACGCCACTAGGAACACCCACTACTACACGAGGGCGAACAAAAGAAGAATTTTTAATCGCTTTACGAATAAAAAATCTTAGCATAGCCTGTGTAATATCAAAATCAGCAATAACGCCATCTTTCAACGGTCTGATAGCAATAATATTGCCCGGAGTACGTCCAATCATTCTTTTGGCCTCTGCCCCTACTGCCACCACATCATTAGTATCTTTCTCCACGGCAACAACGGAAGGCTCTCTAATAATAATACCTTTACCCTTAAGGTGTACCAAAGTATTAGCAGTGCCCAAATCTATACCCATATCACGGGAAAACGACCCTAAAAACTCAAACATTTACAGTCTCCTTCTTTCTACAAATAACCATGTTCTCTGAAGCTAAAATATGTACCATCCCCAATAACTACGTGGTCGATAACAGGTATGCCCAAAATACGCCCGGTTTGTACCAAAGCATCTGTCAGCATTCTGTCCTCTTTGCTCGGAGTTGGATCACCGGAAGGGTGATTATGTCCTACAAAGATAGCCGCCGCATGATGTAAGACGGCCGGAGCAAATACTTCCCGAGGATGAACAACAGAAGAGTTCAACGACCCTTCTGAAATATGCATTTTTTTAATTACTTTATTTTTAGAATTCAAAAGCACTAATAAAAAGTGCTCATTATTTTCGTAACGTAATAATGGCATCAATAGCGATGCCCCATCTTCCGGCGTACCAATAACTGTTTGTTTAAGGGTAGACGCCGTTGTCAACCTTTTGCCAAACTCCAAGGCGGCCATAATAGTAGCAGCCTTAACTAGGCCTACCCCCTTGATTTGAGCCAGTTCCTGTGGATCTTTAGTAGTGACTAGCTTACGCAATCTATGCTCATCACAAGTTATTTCTCGAGCAATATCCAAAGCAGATTTTTCTCTCGTGCCCGTTCTGATAAGAATGGCCAATAGTTCTGCCATGCTAAGAGCCTTAGCCCCATGTTCTAACAATCTTTCTCTGGGTCTGTCCTCACTTGGTAATTCCTTGATGCAATAATTGGTCATCGGGTATCACGTCCATTATCTGTAATATTTGATAAAGTCTTGTTAACGGTAACCCAACCACATTGCTATAACAACCACAAATTTTTTCAATTAAGACGGCGCCGCGCCCTTGAATGCCATAAGCGCCTGCCTTATCTAGCGGTTCCCCAGTGCTTACATATTCGTCAATTTCCTTCTGATTAAGCTGACGAAACTTAACCTTAGTAGTTTCTACAATCACTTCATGCTTAGCTTGATAATATACCGCCAGGCCTGTAATCACTTGGTGCTCTTGCCCAGAAAGCAGACCTAACATCTCTTTAGCCTCCGCCGTATCATGCGGTTTCCCCAAAATTGTGTCTTGCCAAACCACCACTGTATCAGCAGCAATTACCACAGAGCCAGGATAACGTTTGGCTACAGTAGCTGCCTTGCCGCCAGCATTTGCTTGCACAAGTTCTTCAGGTGTGGCTGCCTTAGTAGCCTCTGAAAAATCGCTTACCACTACTTTCGGCTCAATACCTATCTGTTGTAGTAGAGTTAAACGCCGCGGCGAAGCCGAAGCTAAAATGTAATGCATCAGCTCTCACTCCCTTAGATACGGTTAAACAACAGTAGCGCTATTACCATACCGATAATAGCTACCAAATTAGGTTGAAAAACAAACCCTACGGTTATTTTCATCACATAAAAATCTATAACAGCCGGGGGGATGTTAAGCACTTGATATTTCTGCACCAAGAAGGATGTACCCCCGCCCAAAGCATTGGAAGCCAGCATTGCATCCCCTAAAAGGCCACCTACAATTGCTCCTGTTGCCATAAACAAAAAGAAAACAAACCATCCCTTA
>JAQUUF010000009.1 GCA_028693975.1 Acidaminococcaceae bacterium | reverse complement strand
TTTGGAATACTACAGAATGGAAGATTTGAGGACAATTGTACTCAGAGCAGCGGAGCTGCTCAAGGTGGTAATTGATACTGAAGCAGCGGCAGAGATTGCCGGACGCTCCCGTGGTACGCCGCGTATTGCTAATCGCTTGCTCAAGCGTGTGCGTGATTTTGCTCAAGTAGCAGGAGCAACTCGTGTTACCGCTCAAGTAGCACGTGAATCTTTGCAGAGCCTAGATGTTGATAGCATGGGCTTGGACCGTAATGACCGCAAACTCTTAAAGACGGTGGTGCAGACCTTTGGCGGTGGACCGGTGGGTGTGGATACTCTGGCGGCCGCCATTAGCGAAGAAACTGCTACTTTGGAAGATGTGTATGAGCCCTTTTTAATGCAGCTTGGGCTTTTACAGCGCACTCCCAAGGGGCGCAAGGCCACCCAAGCGGCCTATGAGTATTTGGGGATAGCTTATCCCAGAGAGAAGAAATAAAATGAAGATTTTACTACATGCTTGCTGCGGCCCTTGTGCGACTTATCCTACGGAGCATTTGCAGGCAGCCGGTATTGATTTTACTATAGTGTATTTTAATCCGAATATACATCCCTATAAGGAATTCAAAAAAAGATTGAATACTTTGCGGGATTTTTGTCAGCTCAAGAAATATAAGCTTATAGAGAACAAAGATTATCCGTTGGAAGAATGCCTGCAGGGTATGCTCGCAGAGCCTACCATAAGGTGTGCCTACTGCTATAGGATGCGCTTAGAATATACGGCGCAATTGGCTAAGGAGCAAGGATATGATGCTTTTTCTACTACCTTGTTGGTCAGCCCATATCAGAAGCATGAGTTGATCAAGACTATCGCTGCGGAAGCGGCAGAGAAGTTCGCTATACCATTTTATTATGAAGATTTTCGCACAGGCTATGAGCGTGGGGTAGCGATTAGCCAAGAGTTAGATATGTATAGGCAGCCCTACTGTGGCTGTATTTTCAGTGAAAGAGACCGTTATGAGAAGCATCCCAAGGTACCAAAATTGAGCTAGATGAGTTAGGAGAGTGGATTATGCTCAAAAAGATTTTTTTAGTATTGCTATGCTTATTTATGATGATGCCTCTGGCTTGGGCTTCCGATGAGCCGGATATTAGAGTGGGGTTAGTGGTCAAACAGTTTTCGGCGCAAGTGGATTCCACCGGCAAGATTGTTGTCAGTGGCAACAAAAAACTTACCCTTAAGCCGGGCAAGCATTTTGTTAGTGTAAAAAAAGGCGTGTTGTATGTGGATGATAAAAAAGTGGGCGGCACTCGTCTGTACCTCAAGGCAGATGACGCCAAAAATCCTCTGAATTTAAACTGGAAAACTTATCGTGGCAGTTTAACTGTGCAACTCAACAATGATAAGAAAACACTGTCGGTAATTAACACATTGCCTGTAGAGAAGTATCTTTATGGTGTTATAGCCAAAGAGATTATTCCCCTATGGCCGGAAGAGGCGGTCAAGGCTCAAGTAGTAGCTGCCCGTTCTTTTGCTCTATATCAGGTTAATAATAGCTCGTATGAAGGTTTTGATGTACGTGCCAATGATATGGGACAAGTCTACGGCGGTATCAAAGCCGAACATGCCAATACCAACAAAATGGTGGATGCCACCCGTGGTCAGGTTGTGACTTATAATGGCAAACCTATTGAAGCTTTTTTCCATAGCAGCAGTGGTGGGTATACTGAAAGTGCTGCTAATGTCTGGGGTAATCCTGTGCCCTATTTGCAGGCTGTAGTAGATTATGATAAAGAGTCTCCCCAGTATAATTGGGACAAAACCTATGAACCAGCACAATTACAGAGAATACTGGAGCAATCAGGCTACAAAATTGGCAAGCTAGAGAGTATCAGAGTATCGGCACTCGCTAAGCCACCCATGAAGGCTGCCGACAGAGGAGTGTCAGGGCGTGTTAAGAAGATTACTTTCCGAGGCAATAAAGGTACCGCCGTTATCGAAGGTACTAAATTGCGTAATATATTGCAGTTAAATAGTACTTTGTTTGATATTTATGTAGGCTTTAGCAGACCGGATTCTATTGAAGTACCTATTCTTAATTCCTTTGGTCAGGAAATAGGGCGCAAGAAAATTCCTATCAAGACAGGTACCTCCAAAGGAGCAGGCTCTTTTGGTGTGACGAGTGATACACGTGTTTTGACTGGTGTAAAAGGCGAAAAGGTCTTTATCAAGGGTTCTGGTTGGGGTCATGGTCTAGGTCTAAGTCAATGGGGTGCTAGAGGAATGGCTTTAAAAGCATCCAAGAAGGACAAAGAATACTATAAGAAAATTTTGACGCATTATTATACTGATACCAAAATTAAAAAAATATACTAAGGTGGAATTGCAGAAAGATGGAAGTAAAAGATTTTGATTATGCTTTGCCTAAGGAATTAATTGCTCAACATCCTATGGAGCCGCGTGACCATTCCCGTTTGTTGGTAGTGGATAAGAAGACCGGGGAAGTAGAGCACCGTCATTTTTATGATATTTGTGACTACTTAAGGCCTAATGATTTGTTGGTGTTTAATGACACTAGAGTTATTCCGGCGCGTTTGCACGGTTTCAAAGATACTGGTGCTCATGTAGAAGTATTTTTGCTGACGCGTATCAACACTACCGATTGGGAAGTGTTGGTTAAACCGGGGCGTAAGTTGCGCATTGGTGCTAAAATTAATTTTAGTGATGAGTTGCGGTGCGAAATTATTGCCGATACTGATTTTGGCGGCAGAATAGCTAGATTTAGTTTTGACGGTATTTTTGAAGAGATATTAGATAGGCTGGGTGAGACGCCTTTGCCTCCTTATATAACAGCGCCGTTAGAGGATAAGGAGCGGTACCAAACTGTGTATTCGCGTGAGCGGGGCAGTGCGGCCGCACCAACCGCAGGTCTGCATTTTACCAAGGAGTTAATGCAGAAGATTAAGGATATGGGTGTGGAAGAAGTATTTGTCACCCTACATGTAGGGTTAGGCACCTTTAGACCGGTGTCAGAGGACAAGATTGAGGACCATGTCATGCATCGGGAATTCTATACTATTACTCCCGAGGCGGCAACAGCTATCAATCAAGCTAAACAAGAGGGCAGGCGCATCGTGGCAGTAGGTACAACAGCAGTACGTACCTTGGAAGCTGCCGGTGCTAATGGAGTGATTAAGCCGGGCGGTAATTGGACCAATATTTTCATCTATCCTGGCTACCAATATCGCTTCGTCGAAGCACTGATTACTAATTTTCACTTACCCCAGAGCACGCTCTTGATGTTGGTGTCAGCTCTCTCTAGCAGAGAAATAATGCTAGCCACTTATAAGAAGGCTGTAGAAGAGCAATATCGCTTTTTCAGTTTTGGCGATGCAATGTTTATACATTAATTATTGTAGGAGATTATATGCAATCAGTTTATTATGAATTAATTAAAGAATGCCCCCGTAGCGGAGCTAGATTAGGTAAATTGCATACACCTCACGGTGTTTTTGATACGCCTATGTTTATGCCGGTAGGTACTCAGGCTACAGTCAAGACTCTCAGCCCTGAAGAACTCTACGCAATGAATTCGCAAGTGATTTTGTCTAATACTTATCATTTATTCTTGCGTCCCGGCAGCGAATTAGTACGCCGCGCCGGTGGTTTGCACAAGTTTATGAATTACCAACGAGGTATGCTGACTGACAGCGGCGGTTATCAGGTTTTTAGCTTGGGGGCGATGCGCAAGATTACCGAAGAGGGCGTGACGTTCCGCTCTCATTTGGATGGATCCAAGAAATTCTTGAATCCGGAGATTGCGACCAAAGTACAGGAAGACTTGGGTGCTGATATTATTATGGCCTTTGACGAATGTATTCCTTATCCCGCTGACAGAGATTATGCTAAGGCTTCAACGGAGCGTACTACTCGTTGGGCGCAGCGTTGCCTAGCGGCCAAGACCAGAGAGGATCAAGGACTCTTTGGTATTGTTCAAGGGGGCATGTATCCTGATTTGCGCAAATATAGTGCCGATAGTCTTACTTCGTTAGACTTTGCCGGTTTTGGTATTGGTGGTCTCAGTGTGGGGGAACCCAAGCCTTTGATGTATGATATTCTAGGACAGACTACAGAGCATATGCCTAAGGATAAAGCGCGCTACCTAATGGGTGTAGGTACACCTGACTGTATGGTAGAAGCAGTTAATCTTGGTGTGGATATGTTTGACTGTGTTTATCCTACCCGTGTAGCTCGCAATGGTACGGCGATGATGAGCTGGGGACGTTTGGTAGCAAGAAATGCTGCATATGCTGAGGACTTTAGTCCTTTGGACCCCAATTGTGACTGCTATACTTGCCGCAACTTCTCCAGAGCCTATATCCGTCATCTGTTCAAGGCACAAGAAATATTGGCACTGAGACTATTGACTATACATAATTTGCATTTTCTGTTAAAATTTGCTCAGAATATGCGCAACGCCATCAGAGAGGATAGATTCCCAGAATTTAGGGAGCAATTCCTAGCTCAGTGGCAAGAATAACTAGGAGGTGTACACATGGAAGAAATGAATGGGATGGCAATAGTAAATACCGTCTGGCCTTTTCTTTTAATGGGCTTAATTTTCTATTTTATGCTTTATCGTCCCCAAAAAAAGGAACAAAACCAAAGAAACACAATGCTCAACGCACTTAAGAAGGGTGACCAAATCGTTACGATTGGCGGTATCTGTGGCGAAATAACCAAAATAAGTGATGAATACGTGCATCTTAAGGTAAACGAAACCACAGAGATGAAATTTATTCGAGGTGCTGTTGCTCGTCCGTTGCGTACTACGGAGACCAAATAAAATGAATAAGTCACTAGTGCGACAGCAATTGCTGCAGCACAGAGATGCTCTGACGACAGCAGCGGCGCAGAAGCAGAGCGAGGATTTATGTCGTCGTTTGCTAGCTAGTGAGGAGTATCAACAAGCTCACATAATTTTTGCTTATTTGTCCTTTGGCAGAGAAGCTTCTCTTGATTTTGTCTTGCAACAAGCATTAGAGGGTGATAAAATAATTGGCGTGCCTGCTATTTATAGCAAGGGCCTGATGCATATGGTGCGTTTGGAGCAACTGGCACAGGTTACTTGGGACAGATATGGTATTCGCACACCCACCCAACCATGGAATATTTTGGAGCCGGAATCCGCAGAGCTTGTTTTGGTACCAGGTGTCGGTTTTACGGCTGGCGGACAACGTCTTGGTATGGGGCAGGGATTTTATGACCGTTATTTGCCTTTGTGCCTCAAGGCTAAGAAAATCGGTGTTGCCTATGAACAGCAATTAGTCATTGAGCTGCCGACAGAGTCTTGGGATGCGAAGGTTGATGGACTAGTTACTGAAACTAGATTTATAAAATGCAGCTAAGGCTGCATGACAAAAAGTGTTAGGAGGAGAAAGTTTTGAGATACGATAATATGACAAAATTTTTCGTGCTCATAATTGCCATCATTGGCGCGTTTGCTTTTTTTATCAAGCCTTTGTCCAATTCAATCAAACAAGGCTTGGACTTACAAGGAGGTACTCATGTTGTTTTGCAAGCAATAGAGACCCCGGACGCCAAAGTAGATGACGATGCACTGAACAGGTCGGTTAAAATTATTGAACGCCGTGTTAATGAATTGGGTTTGACCGAACCAGTCATCCAAAGACAAGGCAAGGACCGTATCATTGTTGAGCTACCCGGTGTTAAAGACCCGGAGAAGGCAATAGCTATGCTGGGCCGTACTGCTATGCTGGAGTTCAAAGATATGTCCGGTAAGACTGTAATGACAGGTAAGGATTTGAAAGATGCCAAGGCACAGGCTGCTCAGAGTGGGCAAGCTGTGGTTACTTTGGATTTCAGTGATGAGGGCGGCAAAAAATTTGCTACCTTGACTTCTCAAAACATCGGTAAGCAAATCGCAATCTTGCTAGATGGCGAGGTGTTAACTTCTCCAGTAGTACAAGAAGCTATTACGGGGGGACATGCTCAGATTTCTGGTTCTCGCAACATGGAAGAAGCTGAACATTTGGCTATTTTGCTCCGCAGTGGTTCTTTGCCGGTTAAGATTGAAGTTATGGAAAACAGAACTGTTGGACCTACTTTGGGACAAGATTCCAAGGACAAGAGCATTAAGGCTTTTGGTATCGGTATTGCCGGTATCTTTATCTTTATGATTCTGTTCTATCGTGTCTCCGGGTTAATTGCTGATATTATTTTGTTGTTATATGTTCTTTTGGTTTTGGCAGCCATGAAAGGTTTGAATGCGACTTTGACGCTTCCCGGTATTGCCGGCATTATCTTGTCAGTAGGTATGGCTGTCGATGCGAATGTGTTAATTTTTGAGCGTTTCAAAGAAGAAGTTAAAACAGGCAAAACTTTGCGTAGTGCCATGGATGCTGGTTTCTCCAGAGCTTTCGTGACGATTTTGGACTCCAACGTTACCACCTTGATGGCAGCTGTTGTATTGTTCTATTTGGGCGTAGGTCCTATCAAGGGTTTTGCTGTTACACTGGCCATCGGCGTATTAATCAGTATGTTTACTGCCGTGACGGTGACTAGGTTCACTATGCGTTCTTTGTTAGGTAGTAATATTACCACCAATCCTGCTTGGTTTGGTGCCAAGGCACCAGATAAGGAGGTGGCTAAATAATGTATTTCTCCATTGTTAAGAATGCAAAGATTTTCTTTTCTATCACCATCATCTTTTTGCTAATAGGCATTGGTTCTATGTTTACTCGTGGTTTTAACCTAGGTATTGATTTTACCGGTGGTACCATTATGGATCTGGAGTTTACTAATCCTGCTTCTATTAATCAGGTACGTGAAGTATTGAAGGAACATGATTTGGGTAATAGCGTCATTCAATTAGGAACTTCTGATGCTACGGCCAGCGAATCTAAATCTGTGCTAATTAGAACAGGCGTTATCTCTGATGACGAGCGACGTGTAGTCATGGAAGATATGAAAAGCAAGGTAGGCGATTACAGTGTCCTGAGAGTAGAGCAGGTGGGAGCGACTGTTGGTAATGAATTAGTTCAACAGGCCGTTATTGCAATCGTCCTGTCTTGGGTACTAATGATTATTTATATCACCATTCGCTTTGAATTCAAGTTTGCCATTGCCGCTATCATAGCTTTGATTATTGATGTTTTGGTCACACTGAGTTGGTTCTCTTTGGCCAAGATGGAAATGGACTCTTCTTTTGTAGCTGCCTTGCTGACCGTAGTAGGTTATTCTGTCAATGGCACTATTGTAGTCTTTGATAGAATTAGAGAGAATTTGAAACGTCATCGCCGTAGCGAGAGCTTGGGCGATATGGTTGATAACAGTATCTGGCAGACTATGGCTCGTTCTTTGTATACTGTAGCGACTTCTTTGGTAGCAGTTATTGCTATCTTCCTGTTTGGCGGCGAGACTATTCATAACTTCTCCTTCGCTATGATGGTAGGGTTTGGTAGCGGTGCTTATACTTCTACTTTGTTGGCTGGTCCAATGTGGAGCTTTTTCAAAGAACATTCTGAACCTCAAGGCAAAATACAATCCAAGACCAAAGTAGTATAACTGTACTTGTTCGATTACATAATTAAAGAGGCGGTAAATGTTAGTATAATTGCTAGCATAAACCGCCTCTTTTTATTTTCTCAAGAGATACATATCATAAACGAGGCATTTGTGGTATATTAATGATATAATATATGTTTATACAAGGGAGTGTTAGGGATGATTTATATTGCTTTGATGGCTTTGGTTTGTTTGGTCGTCGCTGCCTTTGCTGTGCAAAACGCTACCGTAGTAACAGTAAGCTTTTTGATTTGGGAGTTCCCGGCCAGTCTAGCGGTAGTGATTATCGGTAGCTTGGTAGCGGGGCTGTTTATTGCTTTCTGTTGGGGGCTTAAACTCAAGGCACAGCACTATATTGAAGAGCGGAAAATCAAAGAAAACATTTCTTACCTTGAAAACGAGAATGCTAAATTGCAGGAGAAGATGAAAATGCTCATGCATGCCCAGCAACAAAGGACAGCAGCCGAGCAGAGGAAAACAACTGATGCTTAAAAAGAAGATTCTCCACTATAATGAAGAGAATAAGCCTATTGCTGATAAGCTAGTAGCAGAATTAAAAATCTCACCGTTGGTTCTAGGTGTTTTGGCTAATAGAGGCATGCAGGACCCTGAGGATATCAAAACATTTTTGTATGGTGCCTCGCAGCCCTTCCATGACCCATTTTTGCTTAAGGACATGGACAGAGCGGTGGAGCGTATTTTACTTGCCCTGCACAACAAAGAAAAAATTACTGTCTATGGCGATTACGATGTGGATGGTATGACAGCTAGTTCTTTGTTGTATTTGTTTCTGAAGAAGCAGGGGGCACTGGTGGATGTTTATATTCCGCGCCGCGAAGATGAGGGCTACGGACTTAATAGTGAAGCTTTGCAGAACCTTTTTGAGCAAGGCACCACACTCTTGATTACAGTCGATAGCGGTATCAGTGGCAGTAAGGAGGTGGCAGATGCTCCGGCAGGGATGGATATTGTTATTACGGACCACCACACACCACCACCTGTTTTACCAGAAGCTTATGCTATTATTAATCCCCATCAACAAGGCTGTGCTTATCCTTTCAAACAGTTAGCAGGTGTTGGGGTAGCTTTTAAATTGTGTCAGGCACTTTTTAAAAAAATAACTGGTAGCAATGAACTGTGGCGAGGACATTTGGAATTTGTCGCTATGGGCACGGTGGCAGATATTGTTCCTCTCGTAGGAGAGAATAGAGAATTGGTACGCATGGGACTTAAATCTTTCCGCAAGACGAGCAGTAAAGGTTTAAGGGAGTTAATCAGGGTAGCACAGATTGCGCCTACCAAACAGATTACCAGTGAGACTATTGGTTTTATCTTGGCGCCGCGGCTTAATGCAGTGGGGCGGCTAGAACATGCGCTATCAGCAGTACATTTATTGACTACAGAAGAAGACAAACAGGCCAAAGAAATTGCCGAGTTTCTGAATCAAGAAAATATTACTAGGCAAGCCATTAGTAAAAAGATTTTTGAAGAAGCAGAAGCGCTTTTGCAACAACAGGACACCATAGATACGGCAATTGTACTCTACAAAGAGGAGTGGCATGCCGGTGTTATTGGGATAGTTGCTTCCCGCTTAGTGGATAAATATCATTTACCGGCCATTTTGTTGACCAAAGATGGTGACAAAGTAAAAGGCTCCTGCCGGAGCATACCGCCCTTGAATCTCTATGAAGCGTTGGCTGGGAGTCAAGAATGTTTGTTGCAGTTTGGCGGACATAAACAGGCAGCAGGTTTGACCTTACAGCTAGAACAAGTGGAACGGTTTAAGCAGGTGTTCAGGCAACAAGTGCAGTTGAGACTGAAGCCAGAGGATTATCTGCCTACCATTGTTCCCGATTACTTTGTGCCCCAAGGGAAGAGCCTCACAGTGCAGGCAGTCAAAGGGCTGGATATGTTAGGCCCCTTTGGTGCAGAGAATCCGGCACCAATTTTTGCCTTTGCTTCAGCCAAGCTGACTAGCTTTAGAACGGTGGGCAAAGACAACCATCACCTGAAGTTTTATCTCAAACAAGGTGATACCGCGTATAGGGCAGTGGCTTGGAACGAAGGAGAGCGGCTTAATAGCTATTATGTAGGTGAAGAAGCAGCGTTGGCGTTTGCTCCCAAGGTGAATGATTTTAATGGTTTGGAATCAGTTGATTTGCAGCTATTGGCCCTAGAGACGAAGCATAATATTGTAGATGCGCGCTTGCATTACGATAATAAGTTGCAACAACTAAAAAGTATTTTACAAAATGGAGAAAAGACTGTAATATATTTACATGATATTAATGTAAAACCTGCTATAAATGTAAAGGCTAATTTACTTTATGCTGTATATGGAGAAACTAAACTTGCTTCAGATGTGCGACAGGTGGTTTTTTATGATGTACCGCCCTCGCAGATTTTGACTAAGCAAGGTTTTCCTCTTCGTGATAGACAAGATATAGCTTTGTATTTGCTCTATAACAGGACGGACGAAGATAAGATTAAGCAGTATATCTTCCGTAAGTATCCGACTAAAGCCGGCATGGTATTGGCCTACAAATATTTGATAGCGTTGCTGAAAGAATATGGACCTGTAACCATGAAGGAGCTCTTAGACAAGCCATTAGCCAAGGAGCAGTATCTAGGTGAAGCAGTGCTCAAAGTTTTTGCTCAATTGGGTTTTGTTGCGCTGGCAGACGGTATTGTTACTTACAAGGGTAATTCTAAGACAGACCTGCATAAGTCTAGTTTGTACTGCCATATGGAAGGGCAACGCAATAATAATTTGAATGAATTGGAATTAGTAATGAGGAAAATATCTGCCGTGATGTTAAGAGAAGTGTGGCAGTAAAAAGTGAGGTCTATTATGGGCGGAGATACGGATGAGGTTATCGTTAGCGCCGAAGATTTTTTCAAAAAAACAGAGGAGTATTTAGACGCTAAACAGGTAGCTTTTGTGCGACAGGCCTATAATGTGGCCGCTCAAGCGCACGCTGAGCAAAAAAGAGCCTCAGGAGACCCTTATATTATTCATCCTTTGTGTGTGGCTTATATTTTAGCCCAGTTGCAAATGGATGAACTAGCTCTGGCGGCAGCTCTTTTGCACGATGTGGTGGAAGACACCAAGGTTACCAAAGAAGAAATTGCTGAGAAGTTTGGCGTTAAGGTTGCAGACTTAGTTGACGGCGTGACTAAGCTGAACAAGATTGAATACATTTCCAAAGAAGAGCAACAGGTGGAGAACTACCGTAAGATGTTTTTGGCGATGGCCAAAGACATTCGTGTTGTTTTGATTAAATTGGCCGATAGACTGCATAATATGCGCACCATGAAATATATGCCGGCTCGCAAGCAACAGTCCATTTCGCGAGAGACATTGGAGATTTATGCTCCTTTGGCTCACCGTTTGGGTATCTATACCATTAAATGGGAGTTAGAGGATTTAGCTTTTCGCTATACAGAACCTGAGCGTTATTATGACCTAGTGGAACAAGTCAAAGTCAAGCGCAAAGAACGCGAAGCGATGATTGATGACTCCATAGAAGATATCAAGGAGCATTTGGAAGCTGCGCATATTCACGCGGAAATTCAAGGCCGCCCCAAGAATTTTTATAGTATTTATCGTAAGATGCAAAGAGACCATAAAGAACTTAGCGAGATTTATGACCTTCTGGCAGTACGCGTTTTGGTAGATACAGTCAAAGATTGCTACGGTGTTTTGGGTATTGTTCATAGTCTGTGGCGACCTATTCCGGGCCGCTTCAAGGATTATGTAGCTGTGCCCAAGTCGAATATGTACCAGTCGTTACATACCACAGTAGTGTCTACTAATGGGCAGCCATTAGAGATACAGATACGAACCTTCGAGATGCATCGTATTTCAGAATATGGTATTGCGGCTCACTGGCGCTACAAAGAATCAGGCACTTCCAAAATAGCTACGGGCAGTAACAAGGCTTTTGATGAAAAACTCTCATGGGTGCGTCAATTGTTGGAATGGCATCAGGATATGCGTGACCCCCATGAATTTGTTAATACTGTTAAGATGGATGTTTTTGCCGACGAAGTCTTTGTTTTTACGCCTAGAGGTGATGTAATTGATTTGCCTCAAGGTAGCGTACCTATCGATTTCGCTTATAGAATTCATACTGGCGTAGGCAACAGCTGTATAGGAGCTAAAGTGAATGGGCGCATTGTACCCTTGGACTACCAACTCTCTAACGGTGACATAGTAGAAGTAATTACCTCCAAGCAAACTGCCGGACCTAGTCGTGATTGGCTGAATATAGTAGGTGCTTCGGAAACAAAAAATAAAATCAAGCAATGGTTCAAGAAAGAACGTAAAGAAGAAAATGTCATCAAAGGCCGCGAGATGTTAGAGAAAGAATGCAAGCGGTTAGGCTATGAAGCCAAGGTCATTATGAAGGAAGATTATCTTCTGGATGTGGCTGCCAAGGTCCATGTGGATGGCGGAGTAGAAGTATTGATGGCAGCTATTGGCTACGGCGGCGTAGCTTTGACTACTGTTATGACTAAGCTGGTTGAGAATTACAAACAAGACCAGAAAAAACATACTACTAAGGATTTGTCGCAACTGTTATCCGAGCTGAGGCCGCGTACATCCAAGGCCAAATCCAGTCATGGCATTTTGGTTAAAGGCGAAGATGGCATTATGGTCAAGCTTTCGCATTGCTGTAACCCCATTCCTGGTGATAAAATAATAGGGTATATTACCAGAGGACGAGGAATTTCTGTCCATCGTGCCGATTGTCCCAATGTTCTGAGTAACAAAGAGGAAGCAGACCGCCTTATAGATGTTTCTTGGGATATCGCTACGGATGCAGTTTACAAAGTGTCTTTGGTAATTACTACAGCAGACAAGCCGGGTGTCATGAGTGATATTATGATGACTACCTCAGAGACCAAAATCAATATTAATGCTATTAATGCCAAAACAGACCAACATACTAAGACCGCTATTATTCACTTGGGCTTAGATATTGGCAGTTTGGAACAACTCAATTATATGATTTCCAGAATTAAACGGATTAAGGGTGTCGAAAGCGTTTGTAGAAATGCACCCACAGGGCAGTATGGTTCTGGAGGAGAAAAGGTGTAATATGAAAATTTTAGCTTTGGAAGTAGGCATGATTGGTACCAATTGTTATATTGCCTACAATGAAAATACTAATGAAGCGGTAGTGGTTGACCCTGGTGATGAGGGCACACAAATCATGGCGGTGGTTAACAAACACCACCTCAAGGTAGTGGCGATTTTTGTGACGCATGGTCACGGTGACCATATCATGGCGTTGGAGGATGTCAGGGAAGCTACGGGAGCACCTGTCTATATTAGTCAGGAAGATGCCAAGCTACTGCATAATTCAACAGGCAACCTCTCTACTTTTTTGGGTAAAGCCCGTTCTTTTGGTGAACCAGATGAATTCTTTACTGATGGTGAGGAGCTAACCGTGGCTGGTATGCCCTTCAAAATTTATGCTACGCCCGGACATACAAGAGGTGGCGTCTGCATTCAAAGTGGCGATGTAGTGTTCTGTGGCGATACAGTTTTTGCTGAATCTATTGGCCGTACGGACTTGCCAGGCGGCGATTATGATACTATTTTGCAATCTATTAAGGACAAAATTTTGACTTTGCCCGATGAAACCAAATTATTGCCTGGCCATGGACCAAGCACTACAGTAGGGTGGGAACGACGCAGGAATCCTTTCCTGCAATAAACTATGATCAATGTACTAAAACATTATTCAAAAAGTATTTGGTTTAAAATTGGCATAACGGTGCTTTCAATTTTTTTGGTAGGAATAGCTGCTAAATTTCTCTATCCGGTTTTTGTTGCTATAGCATTAGCTTTTGTACTTAATCCAGTAGTGAAATTTTTTGAGAGAGTTCCCATTAGGCCTCAGATACCTATGCCCAAAAGCTTGGCTATAATTTTTTCGTTTGCCGTGTTTGGTTTGTTCATCTATGCTATTGTGGCTCAACTGATTATTCCGCTCTTAGGTGAAATGAACAAATTGCTAGCTAATTTACCTATTTTGACGGGGGGCTTCGGCTCGCAAGAATTAGGGATGCGTTTCAATAATGCCGCTAGCGGTAGCAAGTTGCCCTCTAATTTAAATGCCTTGGTTGACGAAGGACTGAGCTATGCGACTAGCTATGTAATGGCCTGGATGAAAGACCTTGTATCCTCTACTTTTGATATGGCGGCGCATTTAATAGGTTTTATATTGGTACCATTTTTGAGTTTTTACTTCTTAAAAGATGGTGAGAAGCTACGGAAGATGACTATTCACGTCTTTGCCTATGATAGTCAGGCACTGGCCAGCTCTATTCTTAGTGATATTGTCATCGTGCTCAGTGCTTATGTGCGTGGTTTGTTTAAGTTGTGTATAATCTCGGCCTTTTGCATAGCATTAGGAACTTATATTTTGGGGGTGCAATTCCCCTTAGTCTTAGGTTTTACCGCAATTTTAGTAGAAACCATCCCCGTGGTCGGTCCTATCTTGGGAGCTCTGCCGGCTTTATCTATTTCTTATTCGCAGGACCCCATGCTAGCCCTGAAGGTAGGTATTTATTATTTTGTTTATTACCAGATTGATAGTCAGGTTATTTTGCCCAAAGTCATGGGTGAGGCCATTGATTTGCATCCCGTACTAATTATCGTCGGTGTTTTCATTGGTGGTCAGCTCTTTGGAATCTTGGGCTTGCTCTTTGCTGTACCAGCTGTAGCAGTGTGCAAGGTGCTCTACGACCATCTCTGGCATATGGATGAAGTGGCAGAAATCGACACGAAGAATTGTGAAGACTAAAACTAAAAGAAAAGATAGGGGCTTTTTCCGCTTACGAGCTGGAAAGAGCCTTATTTTTGGGGCAAACTAAAGAAATTTGACAATAAGATTGAAGAAAACTACTTTATTGTGGTAAAATATATCGGTATGTATAAAAGGTATTGGAGGAATTACCGTGTTAACTAATGCACCTCGTGGTACCAAGGACATCTTACCTGCTACTGTCGGCGCTTGGCGTTATGTAGAACAGGTTATGCGAGAAGTATGCCGTGATTTTGATTACCAAGAAATTAGAACACCGATTTTTGAGCATACTGAGCTGTTTAAGAGAGGAATTGGCGATACCACTGACGTTGTCGAAAAAGAAATGTATACCTTTATGGATAAAGGGGAGAGAAGCATTACCCTCAGACCGGAGAATACGGCCTCGGTAGTTCGTTCTTATGTAGAGAATAAGATGTATGCTGATGGCAATGTAACTAAGTTGTTCTACATTGGCCCTATGTTCAGATTCGATAGACCCCAGGCTGGCAGACAAAGACAGTTTCATCAGTTCGGCATTGAGGCTTTGGGGAGCTCTTCACCGGCCATAGATGCAGAGACTATTTTGCTGGCGCTAGAAGTATTACAACGTTTGGGACTTAAGGACTTAAGACTCAAGCTTAATTCCGTGGGG
>JAQUUF010000171.1 GCA_028693975.1 Acidaminococcaceae bacterium | reverse complement strand
AGCTATACCAGTAGCACCAATGTAAATAATAACACTATTAGAAGCAAAAGCCTTCTCTGCTTCAGCCACACATCCCTTGCTGAACAGCAAAGAAGCATCGACTTCTGTATATTTAGGTGTCGTATGTGCGGTAACAGCATAACCCAAATCTTGCAAAACTTTTTTTACTTTTAAGCTCAAGGTTGCTCCCTTACGTGAGTAAGAGAAAATTGCGGCCTGCATTATTTGTCTTCCTTAGTAGCCGAAGCTTGTCTAAAAGCAGTTGTAAAAGTAGGATTATACAATTCGCTGCGTTCATATTCGTTGCCCAAGAAATCACCTACGCAAATCAAGGCCAGATTATGAATATTTTCTCTATCAGCTGTTTCCGCTAGGGTAGCTACTGTACAACGACACACCTTCTGGTCTGGCCAAGAAGCTTTGTAAACAATTGCAGCAGGAGTATCGGCACTATAACCACCGCTAATTAACTCCTTGCTCAACCTCTCTAACATACCAGAGCTCAAGAAAATAACCATAGTGGCATGATGAGCCGCATAATCGGCAATTTTTTGTTTATCAGGAACAGGTGTACGTCCTTCCATGCGGGTTATGATGACAGATTGACTTACATTAGGTAAGGTATACTCAGCCTTCAAGGCAGCAGCCGCCGCACAGAAAGAGCTAACTCCGGGAACCACTTCGTATTCCAAACCATGTTCATTTAATTTATCCATTTGCTCTCTATGTGCACCATAAACAGACGGGTCTCCTGTATGTAAACGCACTACTAACTTACCTGCCTGGGCAGCAGGCACCATAGCTTCGATTACTTCCTCTAAGGTCATCTTGGCGCTATCCATAATGACACATTCTTTTTTGGCATATTGCAAAAGGGCGGGATTAACCAAGGAACCAGCATAAATAATTAAATCAGCTTGTTCCAAAAGTTTTTTCCCTTTTACAGTAATTAAATCCACATCTCCTGAGCCTGCACCGACAAAATAAATCATTGTTTAATCTCCTTTTCCTTAACTAAAATAATAGAAAAATAACTGTTTTGAGCACTTATGTCATCCAAATTCCAATGTACCTGTTCGCCCGGTAAGCCACAACGCTCTACCATAGCTGCATTAGGCAACAAATTGCGTTTCTTTAATTCATCTCTTACCTGTGCAATTTGACTAGCAGATTTCATCAAGACCTTGTTTCCTGGTTGATCAAGAAATTGCTCAGACTCCTTATAACTACCAGGCAAGATAATCAACGGTTCCGACCTCTCGCACAAAGCTACATTCAATCGTGCTGCTACAGCACAAAACGAAGGAACACCAGGCACTAGTTCTGCCTTATAGCCTTGAGCAATAACACGGTAATGAACATAAATACAAGTTGCATAAATAGTAGGGTCTCCCAGCGTAATAAACACTACATTTTTACCCTGCTCCAAATAAGCAATAATGTCTGCGGCTCCCTTATCGTGAGCGGCATTCATTTTATTCATATCTTTAGTCATAGGCATATAGACCAATAACTGTTCTTTATGAGTCAAATCAACTACTTGACTAACTATATTTTTAGCAGTCAATACATCATTATCACCTTGTGGAATGGCCACGACATCTGCTTCCCTCAATAGCCTTGTAGCCTTTAAAGTCAATAATTCAGGGTCCCCGGGACCAATACCAACACTATACAAAGTTCCAGCCATCTTAACAATTCCTCCTATGTAGTTCTAACAATTCCGCTGCATTGCTTGTCTTGCCCAATAATCCATGGACATTGGAGAACATCAATGCACCGGTTTTAATTTTATCATGTACGCGGTGCTGCATATAATAGTCTATACGCTCAAATATCTGTGGCATAACCTGCTCAAATAGTTTTTCCTCCTTAAGAATTTTGATAGCCACATCAGTGGTTAGCGAGCGATACAAACGTTCACCCACTTCAATACTTGCCCCGTGCAGCATAGCTTCTAGGGCTATGAGCTCAGTACGGCAATCCGCATATTTGGAATGCGTATTCATTACTCCTTGTGCTAATTTAATAAGCTTGCCGGAGTGCCCAATTAAGAGTAAAGTTTCAAAGCCACAATAAACAGAATAATCCAGCAACTCACCTACAAAGTTACTGCAAGTGATGTGCTGGCTTATATCAAGCTTCAAAATATCCCTAGTATAATCTTCGCCATAATTACCGAAGAAAACCAGAAGATTCTTGTTACCTTTTTCTTTTTGAACATTAATCTCAGCCCGCATAGTATCAACCAAAGCTTTTTCACTCATAGGCTCTACAATGCCGCTGGTGCCCAAAATAGAAATACCACCAACTACGCCTAACCTTGGATTAAAAGTTTTGGGCGCAATTTCTACACCTTTAGGCACAGAAATGGTAACTAGTAGACCACCAGAATAAGAAGAATCAGCCTTAACCTTGTTTAACTCATCGGTTATCATCTTGCGTGGTGTGGGATTAATAGCAGGTCCTCCCATTGCACAAGCTAACCCGGGCTGGGTCACATGCCCTACGCCAGTCCCGCCTCTTAGCTCTACTCCATTTCCTACTACTCTTTCTACTTCAGCATAAACCAAAATGCCATTAGTATCATCAGGGTCATCACCACTGTCCTTGCGAATAGCACAAGAAACTCGGGCAGAAGTCATTGCAATATCTTCTACCTCGAGATGTAATTTAATACCTTTAGGTGTATCAATAGATACACAATCTACTCGTGCCCCGGTTAAAAGCATTTGGGCTGCGGCTTTGGCTGCGGCTGTAGCACAGCTGCCTGTTGTATATCCACATTTTAACTTTTTACCATCTACAACCTGAAATTCTTTCATAATACTCCCTATTTTAGCATATTATTAACGTAATTTATAGGTAAATGTTCTTCTAACGTAAGCAGCAATTGGTTGTCCCTCTTTATTACGTGCCGGAGTATAACTGCCTGCCATCATATCTCTAATACCCATATTATCAATCGTGCTGTTGCCAGAAGATGCTACAATCGTTGCATCTTGAATGCGCCCATCAGGACCCAAGAGTCCTCTTATGGTCACGCTACCTTGATAACCCTGACGCACAGCAGCCTGGTCATAATGTCCTTTGCCACTACCGCTGGCCGCCGCAGAATTATCATAATCACCGCTGCCATCTCCATCACCTGTTCCAGTCCCTGTACCACTACCTCCGGTATTGTCACCAGTACCTGTTCCTTCACTAGTACCACTGCCACCCGCTCCTTGTCCTTGTTG
>JAQUUF010000008.1 GCA_028693975.1 Acidaminococcaceae bacterium | reverse complement strand
TACCCATCAATGGTACTACCTTCTCCGTTATGTTAACGATTCTTTTGCCGCCGCCCATAACGCAATAGCCCCCAAGCAGTGCCAAAATAAAACCAACCACCCAGGGTGTAATAACAGGATTGTAGAAGCTGTAAACCATAAAAGTAGACTGCAAGTTATAGGCTGCCAGCATATTGAAACCGCCGGCATAAGTAACAATCAAGGAGAAAGCGAAGACAGCGGCCAGCTTTTTGTTATGCAGAGCATGCTCAATATAATAAGCCGGACCGCCATAGCTGTCACCGTCGGCATCGCGTCGCTTGTAGACCTGGGCCAGAGTACTCTCTACGAAGGCAGTAGCACCGCTGATAATAGCAATAACCCACATCCAGAAGATAGCGCCAAAGCCACCCAGACACAGAGCCGTGGAGACGCCTACAATATTACCGGTACCGACCCTAGACGCCGTAGATACCATGAGTGCCTGAAAAGAACTTACGCTTCCCTCTTTGGACGGTTTTTCCATGACCACTCTGATACTTTGAACAAACCACCTGATCTGAACAAACTTGGTTTTAAAACTAAAAAAGATACCTGCCACCAATAAAACTATAATCAAAATCGGATAATACAAAACATCATCTAGGTAATTCAGTAGTGCTGACACCGACTTCACTCCTTTGTAAAATTAGTTTTGTTTGTTTTTGACTTTCCTAGTGCTATTTTCTCACCTTGCGAGAGCGCATCATCTTGTTTTTCCTTAGCCGCTTAGTCATTTCGAGCAGCAACCTAGCTCCTCCACCTCCCATCAGCTTCCCTCAGCTTGGGATCGCTTGACTTATATTCCCCTCTACATTTAATAAAGTTATTATACCACAAGCCACCGTCAACAACCTCTAGCAAAAAAGACGGACCTCCTTATATAAGGAAGTCCGTTAAGTTTAATTATGGAGTTTATACTTCTGAATCTGTTCTTTTAAGACATCAAATAACTACTGCCTAATCATCACGATACAAATGCTATTCTATATGTATAACTCTACCACACTAAACCCAAATAAGAAAGAAAAAAAAGCAAGACAAAATTCCCACCAAAAATTCGCATGATAAGCTCATTCTGTCCAAAAAACCGGTGCGTAGCTTCTCAATTCTCTCGCGCCGCATACAGGCCAACAGGTGCCGCGCAAGGCGTCGTCCACTATGCCCTTAAGCCGCACTACTACTTGCTCTACGCCCAGCGACCGTCCAATGCCCTAGAGGAGTATTAGTGACCTCGACCGCCTCACCCCGCCAAACTACTTGAAAAAATAATTTAAATCCTGACTTAAGGAATATTGTGCCGAAAAGCCAAAAAGAACCAGCCCTTTTGGTTGTAAGGAAATGGTCACCAGACAGCAGTCCAAGACAAAAGCAAATGATTCTGGCAAGGACGTAGAAGAGCAGAACACAAAAAACTTAGGGAGGGCCTCAACAGGACCCTCCCTAAACTACTATTCCCTATGAAACAAATATTTATTTCCCACATCATAAGTCATTTGCGTAATAATCTTATTCGCCACCCTGTCTGCCACATCAAGGCCTCCCTGCATAACTTCATTTTCAAAATTTTGCAGGAGTTTTTGTGCCTGAGCCGGCTTGCTGCGATAGAGCTCCAGATAGCCCTTTTCCATCTTAGCCTGTTTCACAGCTGTAGCCGCTTCAAAATCAGCATAGGCCTTTTGCACAATAGGTGCATAACTATTGTAGTTACTCATAGCCAAAGTCTGCACCTTGCGATATTTCCAGAATGCAGAATCGTCACTAGCCTCTTGAGACCCTTTAGTATAAGCAGGTAAATAGGACTCTAAGCCTTGGTAATAGGGAATATACAAACCCAGACTGGGCATACCAAAAGCGATATACGTGACTCTTCCTATAGCCAGCGGCAATTCAGGCCGCACCTGCTGAATATGAGCGTTAAGACAGCGGAATACAGAAATGGGCCGATAAGGCTCCTGAGGATTGCTATGAAGGTAAGGATCATGTTCCGTACCAGTATAGTGATTACGGAAAACCTCCTTCACATCATTGACAGAAAGTTTTTTCTCCGCAGCCAAAAACACCGGACATTTTGCCCCGTCTTCCACCTTGGTGGTAATACCGGGAGTCAGCAGATGCTGCATAGCCCAAACCCTAGGATAACTATAGGTATGGTCCTTATCCGTATCATTCATATAAGCCTTATTGAAATTAAAAGCTCCCTCTTGAGGATTATACAAATTATGCTTTTCCGCAAAGGAAATTAAATCCTTAGACCCCATGTAGTTGGCCCTATCTTGGGGGTCGTAGTCACGCAAACGTCCTTGGTTACCCGTAACAAAATATTTATTGTCAGGTACCTTGACCGCCAGATAGCGATGTCCGCCAGCGGACTCTAGATACCAGATTCCGGTTGTATCCACAAAGGCTACACCAAAACCTTCACTGGTGCCTGCTTCCTCCACAATTTTCCCTAAGAGAGCCGCTCCCTCTCGGGCGGTATGGACAGAAGGCAACACACAGTTAAAGATCGTACTTTCCGCTGCGCCAGTATCTTTCACAAAGGGATCCACCGCTAGAACGGCGGCACTAGGAATAATAGTTTCCGTGGCACTCATGCCGACCCCGGCCTCGTTGAAGCCAACCTCTCCCCAGAGATTACTATCCTCTAGGTGCGGCACGGAAGAATAAGCCAGAGATTTTTTGGGTATTGGATAAGTGAATTTATCACAGGAAGAAATATACTTTCCTGTCTTATTTTCGCGTCTGGGATGCAGCACCATACGACACACATCTTTTACCCCGGCGTCGACAGTACGGCCCACCAGATATGAACCATCCACAGTCTGGTCTTTGCCAACGAGAACCGTGGTGCACGCTAATGCCGTAGAAGTAGTTAAAAATAATGACGCTGCCACTAAACTAACTATAGTCCGCTTTTGCATTTGCTTTAGCCTCCTTAGTCTAATTTGCCCCTACATCGAGGCAAGAGTCCAACTCCTCAATGAGATGTCCCAGTGTTATTTCCGCAGAGAATTAAACTCGAATATAATTTTCCCAAATAAGTACATCATCTTCAATCACAAAAAAAGACCATCATGATGATGGTCTTAACTAAATCCATCACCCAAGCTTCTACTCCTTGCCTTACGGTAATGTTGTCATGCAATCAACGAGCTTATCTCGCGCACACTCTTTTGGGATACATAGTATCCTATAGAATAGTGTATAACTTAGTGCCTATTTTAGCAATTTTTTAGAATTAGCTGTATTATTAGATTCCCCAACCGCCTCCTCTCCGCCAAACTACTTGAAAAATAATTTAAATCCTGACGTAAGGACTATTGTGCCGAAAAGCCAAAAAGAACCGTCTTGTGGTTATTCTACTTATCAAATTTAATCTTCGGCAAAGACTTAACTATTTTCATTGTTTCTACGCTGACAGTGATTATGCTTAGCAACAAATCCAAAATATAGCGCGGATTGCCGTGTTCTTTGCCCCAATCGTTAGGGTCATTGACGATACCGCTATCCTTGTCTGTCTTAATTTGGTACCGCTCCAAGATCCAGCCTATAGCTGTCCTGCCATTAACAACGTATTCATAGGCTTCTGCTGGTATATTGCTAATGGTAATGTGGTCGTTGTAAATAATCTTAGACATATCTTCCTTGGAAGCATATCTAATCTTAGTTACCTCATAATTCTTGCCATTGTCCCCTTCCACCACAACACCTGCAGGCGGTTTTCTATTCTCGTGATGGAGATGCAAATCAGCTAATTTACGTCCAGCTTCTGCAAAAGCTTTAAATTCTTCAGCAGTTTCTACCAGTGGTATACGAGGCAGCATTTTCTTCAAGTCCGCTGCAAACTCCTGCCGGTACTCCTCGCTGTGGAGCAGTCCATAAACATAATAGAAGATGTCCTCTTTGGTAACGCTCTTGGTTTTGTACTGTTCTTGAGCCTCTTTTAAGATGTAATCTGTGACGCCATCATGACGTGTGTATTCTTCTTTGTCATCATCTTTGGTATCAAAAAGGCTTTGTTCTGCTTTATTTTCCGTCTTTTCGTACCAATAGAGAGGGAAACTTTGCGTATCACCAACAAAATGCAAATCTGGTACTTTATTGGTAATAAGAACACTAAATTTCTTTGTCCCACTTATACCAGGGACGACAATACAGAAATTCTTTTCGTTACCTCGTGGATATATTTTAGGAATCAAGTAACTCATATCCATTAGACAAGTATCATAGTATAAATTCTGCTGGTTAAACGGACGATAAAGAGCACTGATAGCTTTGCTCTTATCAAAGTCAATCTTCATATTTCTGTGTAAATAGTTTTTTGTAGTTCTTATCCATGCTATATTTTTAGGGTCAATGACAATATCTTTTATCGTGCCACTGTAAATAGCTTTCCGCTGCAAATTGTAATATCTAATGGTTTTGTCCATATTATGCAGCAATATTTTCATTGAATAATTATAAGCCCAACTGTCTCTACCTGTTTTTATTCCACTACTATAGTTTGATGCAAAAACACTCGGTGTCAACTTATTGTTTTTATCACCAATTGAAAGATAATTTTCAAACAAACTACTTCTTTGGCTCAACCAGTCGCCGTGTTCATTGGGTTTTAATACCTTCTGAGTAAACGACTTGTTTACTACCGACTTCATATCTAGTATAGCTTTTAATTTTTCCTCGCGAGTTAGATAGTCCCCTATATCATGGTAATAAATCCTTGCCTTCTCATTCTTGGCTCTGGGATTCTTAACCAGGATAGTGATGGCAATAGGCGCACGACTCCCACTACCAAATATTTTTCCACCTTCTCGACGTGAAGTTTCCCCGGAAGTTCTTTGATTACCACGTAAGTTAAAGATGTAAATACTGCTAAATTCCTTTTCAAGACATTTGCGCATGCCATCCATAGCAGACCCATCCAGCCAGCCGCCATTAGTAACAAAGCCAATAATTCCACCACACAATGGGTCTAATCTGTCACTAGCCCATCTAAATGCTTTGATATAGCTATCGTACAAAGCATTTTTATTAGTAGCCGTTGAACCTGCTACGTAGGTAGCTGCTATTTTTTCTTCCAATTTAGAATAGTGCTGATTCTGCGCATTATCATTAGCTTTTGTCTGACCGACCGAATATGGCGGATTGGCAACAATCACCTGCATAGGTACTTTGTTTTGAGCAATAACACGTACGGAGTTCTGCGGGAATAAATCAGCATATTTTAGCTGTTCCACGTCATTATCTTGATCTTCATAAAGCTGAAAAGTATCGGTCAAGCAAATACCTTCAAACTGGCTATAACCCTGTTCTTCCATCATATCATGGTAGGCATTTTCGATATTAACGGACGCAATGTAATAGGCCAATAGCACCAGCTCATTGGCATGAAGTTCTTTTTTGTATTTTCTTGCTAGTGCTTGTTTATCAATTAGTCCGCTTTGCAGCATTCTGGTAATAAATGTGCCGGTACCGGTAAAAGGGTCAATTATGTGGATATTTTCATCACTGAGGGACCGATTAAATTCCTTTTTGAGCACATCAGACACACTTTTATTAATAAAATCAACCACTTCCACCGGCGTGTAGACAATGCCCAGCTTATTAACGGTCTGCGGCAAGGCTTTCTTAAAGAAAGTGTCATATAGTTTAACTATAACCCTTTGCTTGCCAGCTGCTGTATGAATGTCCCTACAATGTTCCCTAACCGACTTGTAAAACTTATCTAAAACCTTATTATCTTTTTCATAGGCGGTATCATCCATCAGGTCTAACAACCCACTCATTGCATTGGATATAGGATTATTCTTCTCAAAAGAATAATCCTCAAATAACGCTTCAAAAACCGGTCTGGTAATTAAATGCTGCCCTAGCATTTCAATAGCCTCGTCTTCTTTTACATTGGGGTTAATATTCTTATGCAGCCCCTCCATAAACATCTCAAAGCCCGTTTTATAATTTTCGTCCGTAGCTACAAGATTTCTAATCCTTTGCTCATGGCGCTGAGCAATTTCCGCAATTTCTTCGGCCCATTGCTCCCAGTAGCGCTTAGTACCAACTTTTTCAACCATCTTGGCATAAATTGCGCGCTGGACCCCATCTGTGAACAACGCTATTTGCTCATGCGTTATATGAATCGGCCCATTTTCTCCTGCTCCGCCATTATCTCCGGTCCCATCCCCACCGCCAATAATAACACTACCACCTGTTGGCTTGGTTGAAGGGTCCAAATCTATTTTATTTACATACGAATTAAAGCGTTCATCATGTGCTCTCAACGCATTAAGAACATCCCATATAACTTTATATTTATCGTTATTATCCAGGATGGTGTTGGGATCTCCCTCTGCCGGAACCATGACCGGGATTATTATATAACCATATTTTTTCCCTGGAGCCGTACGCATAACACGTCCCACTGACTGAACTACTTCAATTTGTGAGTTCTTGGAGCTCAAGAAAATAATAGCATCCAATGATGGCACATCCACGCCTTCACTAAGGCAGCGAACATTATCAAGAATCCTGCACTCATTACCATCTGTCGGTGCTGAACGCAGCCAATTTACCAAGCTGTTGCGTTCATCGGCATTCATGCTACCATCAATATGCCTAGCCTGAATATGTACGGTTTCTTCCCGTTCCTGCGCGGAGTATTCTTCTACTATTTTATCTGCAAATTCGTTAAAGTTATCAGTTATAGCCTTAGAAGCTGTTATTCTAGGGCAAAATGCTACCGCCCTGTGCATCAAGGCAGGGTCAACGCTTTTGACAATATCCGGGTCTGGTACTACACGCTTAGAAAGCGCATTAATACAGCCGATGAGCTTTATCGCATCATCAGTATTTATTTCTTTATTCTTGTCCTGAATAGCATTCATAAGAGACAGAGGCAAAGGGGTGTCATCTCTTACGGTCAAAATCAGGACTTTGTAGTCAGCAAGCAATTCTTGTTCAACAGCATCGCCAAAACCCAAATGATAGAACTCTTCACCATAAACGTCCTTGTCATCCATGGACCAAACTGTGATTTGTTTTTCCTGTGCTTTTAGCTTATCCGCATCTCTATATAGTCGAGGGGTAGCGGTCATATACAGCCGCTTCTTCGCCTTCACGTTCTTATTATCATGAACCTTTGTGAAAGTGCTGGCTTCTTTCCCCAGAGCTTTGGAACCAGTAGTTCGATGGGCCTCATCGCAAATAATATAGTCAAAGATGTATTCCCTGTCTTGTTGTTCTTCTCTATACAGAGAAGTCTCGTCCTCAGTTGTTTCTCCATTTAAATATTTCTGTGCTTCACCCACAATATCAATTGACTGATAAGTAGAAAAGACTACAACCATACCTGTGGCTTCTTGACAGCCTATTATTATTTGTTTTGCTACTGATTTAACGTTGGTGCAAGCTGGCATGGCCAGGTCAACAGGAGTATCATCAGCATCATCCGTATCCTTTTGTCTAGCTCTAGAAGCAGTGCGGTCACTGCATACGCAAATGGGATATATGTCTGCATCAGAACAAGCTATCCATTCATTTAACGTCTGATTAATTAAAGCAATAGACGGTACCAGTACCAAAACGAAACCTTTATTTTGGGTTTCATTTTCTACAATTTTAAGAGATGTAAATGTTTTGCCAGTGCCACAAGCCATAATCATCTGGCCACGTTCATGCTGTTTGTAATATTCGTGTGCTGCTGCCAATGCCTTTTTCTGATGTTCTCTTAGGATAATCTCCTTTTTTTGAACAGCCTTTTTACCGTGAAATCCGGCATCAAGTTTGTCCCAGTCTACAGTTGCATCAGAGGCAATGGCATACTGATTTAAGACCAGTACAGGCGGATCCTGATTCCGAATAGTTTCCCTGGCATTTGCCCCCCAATGACTGGTTGTTGATACCCATAAACGCGTGCTGAATTTAGTAATTATCCCTTCATCATCCATAAATGTTCTGGATGAAGTTGCCAAAAATGAATCGACCATGGGTTTATCTATATTAGCAGTTTCTAAGTAACATTTGCACTGAATAGCCCAATAACTGCCATCGGTTGCTTTAGCCACCAGATCTATGCCTGTATCTTTCCCTCCAAAATCCTTCCTGAAGGGAAAATCAGACCAAAGCCAGACCTTAGTAAGCATCTCATTGTATTTTTTCGATGTTAGAAAGTAATCTCGCATTAAGCGCTCAAATCTATTCCCCTTATCTTTTTCAGTGAATGCTTCTTTCCTAATAGAATCTAATATGGTAAAAAACGTTTTCATTCGCAGTACCCCCACGGCCATAATTACAATTAATTATACCCCAAAACAACTCTTTTCGCATTAACATTGCACCTATATTCTTTGCGCCGTCCTGCTTAACGGCAGACGGCAATTTCAATGTTGGCCCTTTACTATTTCTTGTTTTTAGTCTCTTAATTTTGACATTAATGTATTGTGCCGAAAAGCCAAAAGGAACCGTGTTTTGGTTTTTCACATTGACAATCATCTATATGAGGTATATAATAAACGCATAGACATACATCTATGTGAGGTGAGGGAAATGAATTCTTTAGAGATAGCATTGATTTGTAAAGCACTTAGTGATTCTAACCGTCTACAAATCATAGAAATGCTGGCAGATGGCGAAAAATGTGCTTGTAAATTATTGGAAAAATTTGATATTACGCAGCCCACTCTATCTCATCATATGAAAATACTTTGTGAATGTGGCTTAGTGGCAAGCAGGAAAGAAGGGAAGTGGAATCATTATTCTCTTAACTGTAAAACTCTTGCTAGTTTCAAAGACTTTATCAGCACTTTGTCATGTTGCAAGACAGAAGGGAATAGCCGAAAATGATCTGGGATTTTGTGCAAAATCAAATTTTAGGGATGAAGTGGTTGAACGAACTAATCGGGCAGTTTTTATTGTCTCTAGGGCTAGACATAACCAGTCCTAGCGGTGGAAGTTTGCAGTTCTTTCTGTATGATGTCATTAAAATTACCATTCTCCTCTGGACTTTGATATTTATTATTTCTTATATCCAGAGTTACTATCCACCGGAACGCAGCAAAAAAATAATGAGCAACTTCCACGGTATAGGGGCCAACTGTGTTGCTGCCTTACTTGGGACTGTAACACCATTTTGCTCCTGTTCCTCCATTCCACTGTTTATTGGCTTTACCAGTGCAGGCCTGCCCTTGGGCGTAACCTTTTCATTCTTGATCTCGTCGCCCATGGTAGATTTGGGCAGTCTAGTTCTCCTAATGAGTATTTTTGGTGCCAAGGTTGCTGTCGCCTATGTGATAATTGGTCTGATAGTAGCTATCATTGGCGGAACTTTGATAGAAAAAATGCATATGGAGATGTATGTGGAGGAGTTCATTCGCCAAGCAAGCAGCGTTGACCTTGCATTACCTACGCTTTCACAACGCGATAGATTAGAATATGCTCAAGAACAGGTTGTCGGCACCTTCAAAAAGGTCTTCCCCTATATTGTAGTAGGTGTAGGCATTGGTGCTTTTATTCATAATTGGATCCCCCAGAGCATGGTGGAAAATGTGCTGGGTGCAAATAATCAGTTTGGGGTTATTCTGGCTACATTGATTGGGATACCGATGTATGCCGATATCTTCGGGACCATCCCCATAGCTGAAGCGTTATTAGGCAAGGGAGCCATGTTAGGAACAGTATTGAGCTTTATGATGGCGGTAACAACTTTGTCTCTGCCCTCACTTATTATGCTCAGGCAAGCAGTAAAACCCCGTTTGCTGGGAGTGTTTGTGGCTATTTGTACAATTGGTATTATTGCCGTTGGCTATCTCTTTAATGTTTTTCATAATTTGTTTATTTAGGAGGAATTATTATGTCAATTAGTAGTATTAAGGTTCTAGGTTCCGGCTGCGCCAAATGCAATACTTTGGAGCAAGCAACAAAAGAAGCCCTTGGTGAACTTGGTGTAAATATACCAATAGACCATGTGACCGACTTTGCCCAAATTGCAGCTTATGGGGTCATGACAACACCGGCGCTTGTAGTTAATGAGAAGGTTGTAAGTTATGGTAAAGTTCTGAAGAAACAAGAAGTTATAGCTCTTCTGCAAAAATGTTGAATGCAAGGTTGCTAGCCTACTTCAACCAGACAAGCTTGCAAATAGTTAGTTAGACTTTTTACGTAAGATGTTTAAAAACGGACCTCCACTAGGAAGTCCGTTTATTATTCTTTGGAGCTACTGATAGGAATCGAACCTACGACCCTCTCATTACGAACACAATTCCAACGCATTGGAATTGTGTTGGAATTGCGTTGGAAATGCGTTGGATTTATTTCATTACTTTTTTATCTTTATTTTATACTTAGCATGATGTCCAGAATTAATCAATTCTATAAGGTCTGCTTTCACCAGTTGCTTTACTAGGTTATATGCTTGGCTTTTAGTAATATGTAACAAGGTTTCAATATCTGCTCTCGTTATATACTCTGTACCTTTGGCATATTGTACTACAAGTTCTTTATATCTCAATTTATTTATATCTGCTTGTCTAGAATATGCCATTTGTTCTTCTTTATCATTGAAAAACGCCCTAGCTAACATATAGTTTCTTCCAGAGCCAGTACCGTATGCCTCTATAAATCCCCTGCTTACAGCTTCATTTATTATAACTTGTACTATCGTTTTATTTAAATGTACCGCTTCCGCAATTTGCGTAATTTTAGATTTAGGGATATCTCTTAACTCATTCAGCACCAATAGCATATTTAACGACAGAGGTTTGCCTAATTTACGTTGCTCCTCCACAACAAGTTTAGCGATTTGCATATCAGGCACACTTCTAGGAATAAATAATGAGACTAAAACAGCTGTTGACAGAGAATAATCTGGCGGAAGCTTGCCGAATCTTAACGACCCTTCAAATATTCTATCTATGCCTCTACCACTACGCTCTGCTAATCCTAGCCTCTTTAATGCATCCGTAATTAAGGGGTTCCTGCCATGTGGCTCCGCGTTAATAAGATTATCAATCGTAATTCCCTCAATAAAACCACCGGGGTTCGCAATTGTTAACCCCTCATCGTTAATTGCTACTCTAATACGTCCCATTTTTGAATAATCTCTATGGCTAAAAGCATTAACAACAGCCTCTCTGACAGCCCTTTTGTCAAAATCAGGCACAGATAACCTAAACATACCCAGTTCTATATCATGTGATGAGTTCCACACCTCTAAGTATGCGTTGACTTTTTCAATAGCAGCTAATATCGGCAACACAAAATCTTCGTTAACTTTTACATCAGTACCGGTAAGTACTTGTACACTAACAGAATATGTTGGCACATATTTTTTTAAAGCTGACACCTTACCCAAGAATAGTATACCAGCAACAGTTGGCACAAGAATTTCCCCATCATAACGGGCAAATTCCAATGCCGTTAATAGTTCATTATCATTTAAATCCAATAAGTACTTATCGCCATCATATGTTGTTAAGGCATTTCGCAATCTAGCCAGCTCTAACATATCTAAATCTGCTTGATTCGCTTTGGTTACTAATGCCGCAGAGTAATCTTTTAATCTAAGATCTGATAGTCTGGTTGTCATTTCAGATGGATACATTGGAATGTTTTCTGGCTTCCCATCTTCCTTTATCCGACGCCTTAGAACTTTTCCAGCAACTGTGGCCACAATTCCATCAGAATATTTAGGAACGGTTATTCTTAATACTGGCAGTGTCGATTCAATTATAGTAGCGCCAATATAAATCGGCGGTACTGTATTATTGGCAATATATGCTTCTAAAGTTTGTATATCTTTATGTTGGCCGTGAACACCAGTAATGGTTCCATCATCTTCTATCCCTAAATATAAATCTCCTCCAGCTGTATTGGCAAAAGCAACCACTGCCTCAAAAATAGCACTATCAGGATATTTCTTAACATCACTTTTAAATTCCACTACTAAACTTTCTTCTTTTGGCAAATTTTTGTTCATTGTAAAGTTACCTCATTTGTTATATCGCAGATTGCATTTTCAATCTAGAAATATTAAAAATCACAAGTTTATTATATCATAACTGAAAACGGTAACCTAAAGTTTGTTGCAAAAAACGGACCTCCTCATATAAGGAAGTCCGTTAATTATTCTTTGGAGCTACTGATAGGAATCGAACCTACGCTTGGCTCATTTGCTCTAATTACAGCCTCTATTTATCTCTATAGTGCGACCCACACTGTACAATCCTTAAAACATTCTCGTCAATACGGTAAACCAGCCTATTGCAATCATCAATTCTCCTGCTCCAATAATTAGACAAATCGCCCTTTAATCGTTCCGGTTTGCCAATACCTTCATAGCCATTTCTCTCAATATCTTTAAGAAGTAGCAATATGCGCTTCAAAATTTTCTTATCGCCTGTTGTCCAATACTCGAAATCTTCCCACGCTTCGTCTGTCCAAGCCTTAATCATCAAGATTGACCTTGTGTATAGTGCCACCGGTCTTTTCCATTTGCTCTATAGATTTTCTAAGACGTTTCATATTAGTTTCAGAATAAAACGGATCTACGGAGACTTCAAAAGGGATTCGTTTTTCATTGATAACCTTTGCGGCAAACATTGTAAATGCCGCCGTCATGCTTAGGCCCATTTTTTTACATATTTTTTCCATATCCAATTTCATTTTTCTATCCATCCGAAAATTTACCATTGCTTGTTCCATATACACACCTCCTGCTACTACTGCTACTAACGCAATTATACTATAGCGTAAAGCAAAAAACAATGCTTTGCTTTACACCTTGAACTTAATTGTATAATCAAAACGGACCTCCTCATATAAGGAAGTCCGTTAATTATTCTTTGGAGCTACTGATAGGAATCGAACCTACGACCCTCTCATTACGAATGAGATGCTCTACCGACTGAGCTACAGTAGCATAAGTGAATGAATTGAGTATAGCATAACAAATTGAAAAATTCAATAACGCAGTTTGTTTAATCTTGCACATGGAGTTCTTTGTATAGTTCTTCTTGCGCCACCTGGTAGCAAGCCGCCCTATAGTCTTCACCGGCTTTTTTAATCATATTGTAGCCGATAAAGCCAGCCGCTGCCTGTCCTACCACCGGCACGAATTTGAAGACGGTCTTCTGCGCCAGATGTTTGGTTGCCGTCTTGAGAATAAAGTTAATACCCTCTTTGCTCATGCCCTTGAGCAGATAGTTCTTGGTCTCCACCTTGACTAAGCTATTCTTCACCTTGGCTTCATTAATACCATAAGCCATGCGGATAGATTTGTACAAAGTCGTCAGAATCGCCAAATCCAGTGTCACATCCAGTCCCAAGAGCGGATTAAAGCCATTGGCCGCGGCCAGCTTGGAACTGCGGGCAATCAAATCATGACAAATTTGACTCTTGATATCCAACTGTTCTTTGGTATAGCTCTTGGCAGCTAGGCGATATTTCTCCTGTCTGGCTGCGTCCATCTGACTTACGATAGCCTCATCCACTGCGGCAATTCCCTCTAGCTTGTCGCTGCGACAAGCCACAAAAAGCGGTGTGATAGCCGCCTTGCCCACTTGTCGGCGCAAATCAGCAGTTATTGCTGCTTGGCACTGAGCCAAGGTCTTGCCTTCTTCATAGATTAAATCCACCTTATTGCAGACAAAGATACAAGGCTTGCCCACCTGCACCAGCTGGGTGAAGAAATCCGTATCCGCTTGATGGAATTTATTGGCAAACACACAAATAAACAAATCATATTGCAAAGGGTTAAACGACTGGCAAAAAGCATGCGCCGGGAAACGACTAGTACCGTAACCGGGCAAATCCACAAAGAGCACATCTCCGCGCTCAATGACCTGTGCCTCCTGCGTCGTGTCCGTACCACTGCCGGTCTTGGCCAGAGGCTCACCGCAGAGAGCATTAATCAAGCTGGATTTACCTGCTCCGGGCTGACCGAAGATAGCAATCTTGATTTTGTCCGTCGCTACATTATATTTACTTTTGATATATTCCTCTTCTTGCTGTGTCATCCTAAGCCTTACCCTTTCCTATCTCATACATGAGCCGTCCCTGCGCAAAAGTATAGCAGGCATCTACATATTCATAGCCCAAATAATACATCATCGCCGCCGCCAGTCCCATAGAAGCCGCCTGCCCCACATAGGGCAGATACTTGGCTAGGCGTTTTTGCATATTCTCGGTCATGACCTTGCGCAGACCCAAGATAATAGTATCCTTTTTGATGCCACGCATAATCAAATCCACTAATTTATCTTTGATTTTGCTGCTATTAAGCTCTTCCTCGGTAATACCGAAGGTCTCCCTGATATGTGCATACATACGACGCATTATCTCCACGTCAATGGTCACATCCACCCCGACAATAGGGTTCAGCCCGTTAATGGCGCCTTTGACCATAGCGTCATTAATATATTTGCGACTCTCAGCCTTCTTTTGGTTCAGGACATTTATGGTATAAGCTTTCACGGAGCGAATAAACCTATCCTTCAGCGCCGGGTCCAATCTAGCGGCAATAGCCTCCTCTAATTGAGCAATGCCCCGCTCCTGTGCACTCTTATCGGTGCGGCAGGAAGTAAAGAGCACCGGCACTTCCACCCCAATCTGAGCAGCCACATCGGCTTGTATCTCCGCTTGGGATTGGGCCAAAGTCTTGCCCGCATCATAAATACCGTCTGACTTATTGCGCACGAAAAGACAGACCCGATTCTCTGCCTGCAACCGCCGAAAGAAAACCGTATCTGCCTCGTGTAATTTATTGCTAAAGACACATACAAAGATATCATATTGTAAGGGATGAAACGCAGAGAAATACTCATTAGCCGGGAATTCCGAAGTATCATAGCCCGGCAAATCCACGAAGACAGCCCCTTGATGCTCTACAATCTGAGCTTGTTTGGTAGTATCTGTGGTCGTGCTTACTGCCGCCACCTTCTCCCCAATGAGCTCGTTAATCAAGGAAGACTTGCCGCTGCCAGGCTGCCCGAAGAGGGCAATCTTCACCTTCTGCTGTGCTTCTTCCGCACTCCAGTCCTCCAAAAACTCTTCTGCTTTTTGTCTGAAGTCCATGATGCTTACTTCCTTTGGCGAATTTCTGTGACTTGTTCTCCGGCAATACCCCAATTATCCGTCTCCACTTCATCAATGATGACGAAAATACTCTTGCGGTTCTTGCCCAGCACATCTT
>JAQUUF010000170.1 GCA_028693975.1 Acidaminococcaceae bacterium | reverse complement strand
TTCATGTCGAACCTTAAGAGTGTTAAGGTGCTAGAGCGCGGTGAAGCTTATACTATTAGTCACTGGGATTCGGATGTGGATGGACGTAAGATAATCTGGACGGAGAAGGACCAATTTGACCCTGCCAATTTTGTTATTACTTATAAACAGACAGAAGGGGATCTCAAGAAAATGGAAGGTGCTTGGACGCTGCAAGATGTGGAAGGCGGCGTAGAAGTATCGCTAGTGGTGGATTTTGAGTTCGGTATTCCAATGATTGCAGGTCTTTTAAATCCTGTTTTGAAGAAAAAAGTGCGAGATAACAGTGCGAGTATGCTAGAGGCAGTCAAGAAACAAGTAGAAGCCTGATTGTCACAAATATTTCCTAAAAATGTCATTGCTTCTACATATATTTTTAGTATCATTGCAGTAATATATTAATGGAGGTTTATGATGTTAAAAACAACTTTTTTGATGAGTTTATTAACTGTGTTATTAGTTATGCTGGGTAATTATTTTGGCGGAGCTAATGGCATGGTTATGATGTTGGTAATTTCTCTGGGGATGAATTTCTTTGCTTATTGGAACAGTGACAAGATGGTCTTGGCTCATTATAATGCCAGACAGATTGATGCCAACAGTGCGCCTGAGTTATTTGGCATTGTTAGGAAGCTAACAACCAAGGGCAAGCTACCTATGCCTAAGGTTTATATTATCAATAGTGCCGTCCCGAATGCTTTTGCCACAGGACGTAATCCGGAGCATGCTGCAGTGGCGGTTACTTCTGGGCTGCTTAATATGCTCTCTGATGACGAATTAGCTGGCGTGTTAGGTCATGAATTGAGCCATGTTAAGCATGGAGATATTCTTATAGGCTCTGTAGCAGCGGCTATGGCTGGTGTTATTACTACTATTGCTCACTGGGGAATGTTCCTAGGCGGCGGCAGTGATGACGATAATCGCAATCCCATTGTTTCCATTGCTATTATGATTCTGGCACCCTTGGCTGCCAGTCTGATTCAGATGGCTGTATCTCGCTCGAGAGAATATATGGCGGATCAAGGTGGCGGAGAATTAAGCGGCAATCCTAATGCTTTGGCGGACGCACTTTTGAAAATTCAGGGTGTGGCTACTCAGCGTACTTTTCCTAATGCCAGTACTAATACTGCCCACATGTTTATTATTTGTCCTTTTAGTGCCAAGGATATGCAAGCTTTATTCAGCACTCATCCTGCTACGGCAGAGCGGGTAAAGAGACTAAGAGCACAAGCGGCAGGGATGTCTGCTCATAATTAAGAGTAAAAATTAGGCGCAATAGTCGGTATTAATTGCAGACTACTGCGCTTTTTGTTATAATATATCTGTTACATTATTTATATAAAGAAGAGGGATAGACATGAATAAGCAACTAGAATGGTTAAAGCAGCTATCTGAAACCAATGGTGTATCAGGGTTTGAGCAAGATATTAAAAAACTTTTGGTCAAGCATATGGGTAAGAAAGTTGCTGTTTCTTATGATAAATTAGGCTCAGTGGTATTTACTGCTGTGGGGTCTGAGCAAGGTCCTAAGGTAATGCTAGCTAGTCATATGGATGAAATTGGCTTCATGGTTAAACACATTACCAAAGAAGGCTTCTTGCGCTTCGTGTGCCTTGGAGGTTGGTGGGAGCAGGTTATGCTTAGCCAAAGAGTGACAGTACATGGCAAGAAGGGTGATTTGGTCGGTGTAATCGGGAGTAAACCGCCACATATCTTAACCGCGGCTGAGCGCACTAAAGTAGTGCAGAAGGCTGATATGTATATTGATATCGGTGCCAAAGATGAAAAAGATGCCAGAGCAATGGGAGCATTCGAGGGTTGCGCTGTGACACCATATGCTGAATTTGCTCAAATGGGTGATGGTAAGACTTTGTTGGGCAAAGCTTGGGATAATCGCATTGGTTGCGCCGTGATGTGCGATGTAATGGATAATTTGGCCAAAGGTAAGCATGCCAACACTGTCTATGGCGTAGCCACAGTTCAAGAAGAAGTGGGCTTAAGAGGTGCACAGACTTCTGTTAATATGTTACAACCAGATGTAGCTTTTGTGCTTGATACTTGTGTTGCTGGTGGTACACCGGGAGTAAGTGACGAGGTAGCATCTGCCAAAATCGGTCAAGGCGTGGCTATTACTATGTACGACGCTGGCATGATACCGAATACTGCTTTGAGAGATTTTGCTCTCCAAACGGCTCAAGCTTTGAAAATACCAACTCAGGTGGGTGTTTCTGAAGGCGGGGCTACTGATGGTGGCAAAATTCATTTGGCAGGTAGCGGTGTGCTGACCCTAACCTTCAGTATCCCTACTCGCTATATTCACAGTCATCAGAGTGTGGTGCATATGGATGATTATTTGGATGCAGTGAAGCTTATCACAGCTATGACTGAGCAATTAACAGCTAAGAAGTATGAAGAATTATTAAAGGGCTAATATCGCATAGCGATTTAGAATAAAATATTTTAAGGAGAGATATTTCATGGAACAAACATTAGTATTGGTAAAACCAGATGGCGTAAGAAAACAATTGATTGGGGAAATTGTTGCTAGATTTGAAAAAAGAGGCTTGAAAATTGCTGCTTTGAAGTTAGTGAAAATGACTGAAGCTCAAGCAAAATTCCACTATGCAGAACATGAAGGCAAACCTTTCTTTGGTGAATTGGTAGAATTCATTACTTCCGGCCCTGTTGCTGCTATGGTAATTTCCGGCGATAATGCTATTAAAGCTGTTCGTGGTATGATGGGTGCTACTAATCCTTTGGATTCCGTTCCAGGCTCTATCCGTGGCGATTATGCCTTGACTATTGGGGAGAATATCGTACACGGTAGCGACAGTCCCGAAAGCGCTCAACGTGAAATCGCCAACTTCTTCAAACCTGAAGAGATTTATTAATTGTTTTTAGTTTAGATTTGTCATAATAATAACAAAGGCGGTGTTACAATGAAAAAAGCAGCAGTATATACTCGCGGCGGAGATAAAGGTCAAACTAGTCTTTTGAGCGGTGAGAGAGTACCTAAATGCTCTTTGAGAGTGGAGGCCTATGGTATAATTGATGAGACAACTTCCGCGCTGGGCTTAGCGAGAGCTCTGGCTTCTAGAGAAGATGTTAAGGCTACCATTTACAAGGTTCAACAATTGATGTCTCTGATGATGGCTGATGTAGCCAGTTTGAATTTGCCAGAGCCGTATATCAAAGAAGAACATGTAACTATTTTGGAGCAGACCATTGATAAATTCGATGCTTGGCTGCAACCCTTGC
>JAQUUF010000169.1 GCA_028693975.1 Acidaminococcaceae bacterium | reverse complement strand
TAAAGTAGCTAAGCTATTGGATGATAATGACCCTATTAAAGAAAAATATTTTGTGGAAGTTTCCTCTCCGGGTATTGATAGGCCGTAAAAGAAGGATAAAGATTTTATTGCTTTTTATGGTAAACAAGTGGATATCCAATTGTTTGCCGCCATCAATGGAAAGAAAAAATTAACGGGGACTTTGCTCAGTCATAACGATAAGCAAGTTGCTATATCAGTAGATGAGCAAGAGTTAACTTTGGATAGAAGTCTTGTGGCGACAGTAAGACCACATATAGAGTTTTAAGGAGGAGCACATTGTGAATGTTGATTTTGTAAAAGCAGTAGCTCAATTAGGAGCAGAAAAAGGTATTGCACCGGATATTTTGTATGAAGCTGTAGAAGAGGCTTTGATCACAGCTTACAAAAAGAATTTTGGCTCAGCCATGAATGTTAGAGTTACTTTGAATAAAAGCACTGGGGAGATTCATGTATTCGCTAAGAAGAACGTTGTAGAAGCAATTGAAGACCCTGCGATAGAGATTGATTTGGAAAAAGCACTTTTGCTTAATAAGAAATATCAAATTGGTGATGTTATTGAAGAAGAAGTAACACCTAAGAATTTTGGTAGGATTGCGGCGCAGAATGCTAAACAGGTAATTGTACAACGTATTAGGGAAGCCGAAAGAGGCATGGTTTACGATAAGTTCTCTAGTAGAGAAAACGATATTGTTACCGGCGTAGTACAGAGAATTGAAGGTAAAAATATTTATATAGATTTGGGCAGTGCAGAAGGAATTCTTCTTCCTAATGAGCAAATTCAAGGCGAAGAATATAATTATCATGACCGCCTCAAAGTTTATGTGGTTGAGGTTAAGAAAACTACCAAAGGACCTCAAATAATCTTATCAAGAACTCATCCAGGACTGTTACGACGTTTGTTTGAGTTAGAAGTAGCTGAGATTCAAGATGGTACCGTTGAGATCAAATCTGTAGCTAGAGAACCGGGTATGCGTTCTAAGATTGCGGTTTGGAGCAATGATGAGAATGTTGATCCTGTAGGTGCTTGTGTCGGACAAAAAGGCATGCGTGTGCAAAATATTGTCAATGAGCTCAGAGGCGAGAAGATTGATATCGTAAAATTTAGCGCTGACCCACAAGAGTACGTTGCCAATGCTCTGTCGCCCTCTAAAGTAATCGTAGCAGTTGCTGATGAGAGCGAGAAGATTTGCCGAGTTATTGTGCCAGACTATCAATTGTCTTTGGCTATTGGCAAGGAAGGACAAAATGCTCGTTTAGCTGCTAAACTTACTGGTTGGAAAATAGATATCAAGAGTGAGAGTCAAGCTATTGAATCCGGTGAGTTAGAATATGCTGATGATGAAGTAAACAAAGCTAGCGCAGATGACAGTATGGATAATGGCGAGCAGGAGCATAACGAAGAATAATGGTTAAGGTAAAAAAAACACCGCAGCGCAGATGCTTGGGCTGCGATACTAATAAAGATAAAAAAGAGTTATTAAGGGTAGTACGGTCACCGCAGGGAGATATTTCTTTGGATAAAACAGGTAAAAAACCTGGACGTGGAGCTTATGTGTGCTGTAGCAGAGAATGTGTACTTGCTGCTATTAGTGGCAAAAGGCTGGAGAAGGCTCTGGGCGTTACGATTAATGAGGAACTCAAGAATAAACTCTTAGAGGAATTATAAAAGAATGCAAAAACAAAAAATGTTTTTTGCCCTTGGCTTAGCGCAAAGGGCAGGCAAGGTTGTTTCTGGCGACTTTGCCATTAAGTCGGCATTAAAATCAGGCAAGCTAAAGCTGCTGATTATTGCTGAAGATACAGCGGAAAATTCTAAAAAAGATTTACTGTACCTAGGCCACGAAGCCAAGGTGCCTATTATTCAAACAGCCACACGAGCTGAGTTGGGTATGGCCATTGGTAAGGCGCCTAGAGCGGCAGTTGGAATTATAGATCATAATTTTGTAAAAATGTTAGGCGTATAATGCTTTGGAGGTGTGCGGATGGGTAAACATAGAGTATATGAAATAGCTAAAGAATTGGATACAGACAGTAAAAAAATATTGGAGATATTGGCAGGACGACATATTGATGTCAAAAATCATATGAGTTCTGTTGATGACGCAACGAGGGATATGATAACAAAAACGATTAAAGGCCAAGGGAGTGGTAGGCCTCAAATTAATAAGGAGCATGCACAAGTGGTGAGACATAGTGCTGCGCCTCAGGCTAGGCAGAACAATTATCAGCCTAATCAGACACAAGTGAAGGCTGCATCTGCTCCTAATGCCGCGCCCAAGACTGAAACACAGGACCAGTCCCGCTCAATAGGTGGTAAGCAAGTTGAAGTTAAGAAGAGCATAGATGGTCAAAAGCCAGTCATTGTTATTCATCGCCCCAACCCAAACCGTACAGATAGACCTAGAAGAGACTTTACGCCTAGAAATCAACAACAACGTGATGGTGAGAGGCCTAGAAATGGCGACGGTTCTAACACGTCCACAGGCAATGCGTATAATAGACCTAACAGACCACAGAATAATAACTATAATCGCAACAATGCTAACAACGGTAATCGCGGTTCATTTAACAACAATGGACAGGAACGGAAGAGCTTCCCGAACAGAAATAACTCTAATAACTCCAATTATACGCAACGTACCGGTCAATATAGCAATAGTGGTACTAGCCAGCGTAGCGGCCAATATAACAGCAATAGTGGAAGTGGCCAACGTAGTGGTCAGTATAATAATAGCGGTAATGGTCAGCGCAGTGGTCAGTATAACAGCAATAGCGGTAGTGGTCAGCGCAGTGGTCAATACAGTAATAACAATAATGGTCAGCGCAATGGTCAATTTAGTAACAATGGTCAGCGCAGTGGTCAGTATGGTAACAATAACCAACGTAGTGGCAATAATCCGCGCTATGGTAACAACACTAACAATAATAACAGAAACAAAAAGAATGCCAACGAAAAACCGGCTGCAGCTCCTTTGGAGCCGTATATTGCTAAGGATGCTAATAGGAGAGCAGCAGCTAAGCCCCAAAAGCACGACAAGTTTGATAAGTTTAAGAAAGAAAATGTCAAAGGTTCTTATGCAACTCGAGACAGCCGTCCTAATAGAAATACGGACCATTTGGGCCGCAAAAATAAAAATAACCGCGATAGGAACGCTGTGCAGCAAACTAGGGTAGCAGCACCGGTTGCCTTCCCTGCACAAGTTGCTGTGGGCGATACTATTGTTGTTAATGATTTTGCTAATTTGACTAAAATTAGTG
>JAQUUF010000168.1 GCA_028693975.1 Acidaminococcaceae bacterium | reverse complement strand
CTTGAATGGTCAAACCGTCATCTGTCAGCAGCTCAAAAACTTCTGTTTCACGAGGCGTAAAACCGTAGGTCGCCGAGAAACTCTCCAGAGGAGTAAGTGGAACCAAAGCTACTTTTTCCTTGGGGGTTGCTAGTACAAGCTGCGGTTGACTTTGTTGATAACAAATAACAAAAAGCGCTACCACTAGCAAAGCATCCAGTAACAACAGACCACTGCCTGACACAAATTGCCGCAATTGTGGTGCTCCCAGTAACAAAAGACCATTAACTAACGAGTATACTATGCGCCCCATGACTACCCACAAAGCTGGGTCTTGCGTCTTCGGTGCCAATTCCATAAAAAATACCATAATGTAGAGAACAAAGAAACCCGAAAAACCATAGTTTAAACATAAGACGACATTATAGGCAGAAGTATAAAGAAGCAGAGCTAGGGCCGGAATACACATAACGGCTGCCCCTACTGTCGCCAAGGACAAATAGCGATGTTTATGCAAATCTGCAAAGAAACCAGCCACGACCAATCCTATTGCAAAAAAAAGTCTAGGCCAAGCTGCTTCATCCAATATTCCATGCGCATTCAAGTAAGTAAGATGGCAATCAATGAAACCACCCAACAAAGTCAGTAGCACAATTGTCAGAACTCCTAAGATACCTCGCTGCGGCAAAACAGGCGGAGCTTTCTCATAGGGCAGAGCATTGTCAAACACCATGTCATGCGGCGAGCGCCACAATACCACCATCATACCAATAATAGTGACCGCTAGGGTCAACGCAGCATTCTCCAAGACTTGCGTCATACATTGCTGAAGCATATTCTGAAAAACTACGCCCACAGCCAAGGCAAGTCCAAATACACGCCCCAGATAAGGTGAACCTTGCAAAGAAATGGCCATATAGTAAAATACATGCCCGGACAGATGTCCCATCAAGAAAGCTTCTCCGCCCAGCATGAGTAAATAATACAGCATATTACTCGTCCGTAGCGGTCCTATGAGCAGAAAAATATAACCCAAAAGCAAGGCCCCCAAGACCAAGAAGGCTCGGCGTCTAGCTTGGATGGTAGTGAAAATACGACGGCTCAAGGGGTAGCTAAGGAACCCCAACGCCATGCACAACATATTGCAAGCCAAAGACCAATGGGTGTTCTCTGCCCCAACGACAGTTGCCCCTTTGCCAATTATAAGGATAGATGGAAGATAAAAATCAGACTATAGAGACCAAAAAAGCATATTAATTTAATTTTATCCCGTACCAGTGCTTTGATTGCCACCATCATAGCGCACGCCCTCTCACACTACAAAACAAGCGAAACAATTATATAGTATAGTTATATATTAGCACTTATTTTTAAATATTTCAATTCTTCTAGGACTTCACTAGGGCACCCTATATTGAACACAAAAAAGGCTCCGCGCTAAGCGCAGAGCCTTCTTGGGGTTGTCAGATTAGATACTTCGTTTATATCTTAGAGCTTAACAACGTTTGCAGCTTGTTCACCGCGGTTGCCTTCAACAACGTCGAATTCAACAGCTTGGCCCTCTTCAAGGGTTTTGAAACCGTCGGATTGGATTGCGGAGAAATGTACAAATACGTCATCACCATTTTCGCGCTCGATAAAACCATAACCTTTTTCTGCATTGAACCATTTTACTTTGCCAGTCATATTTCTTGGCCTCCTAAAAAATAAATATTGCTGAAAAAAACTTCCAAACTTTTACATAACCAAAGTCGTATAATCTCATCCGGTCCTTTTTTTCACTTCCCACATTATATCATGAGGTAATTATATTTACAATGACTTTTTATTTTCTTTGAAATTTCTCACCAAGGCCTCTTTGCCGTCCTTGGACAATTGTTTAATGGCATATTCACGTTTGAGGGCAGCTGACTTATCAGCGAGCTCTTCATAATAAACCAAAGCTACCGCCTTTTTGGCATGAGTGTACTTGGCACCGGTGCCTGCTTCATGCTTTTTTATCCTTTGCTCCAGATTGTTGGTCCAGCCTGTATACAGAGAATTATCAGCACAGCGCATCATATAAACAAAAGCCGGCACTTATTTCACGACTTCCACTTTTTCCATTACTACATCTTTAATAGGACGGTCTCTAAAATCAGTTTTTACTAAGCCAATTTTTTGAACCACGTCCATCCCTTCAACTACCTTACCAAAAATAGCGTGATGCCCATCTAACCAATCCGTTGGAGCCAGAGTAATAAAGAATTGGCTACCACCGGTATTAGGTCCTGCATTAGCCATAGAAAAATAGCCTTGCTCATCATGACTTAGTCCTGGGCCAAATTCATCTTTAATCGTATAGCCCGGACCACCCATGCCGGTTCCTGTAGGGTCACCGCCCTGAATCATAAAATCGTCAATAACGCGATGAAAAATAACGCCATCATAAAAACCTTTTTCCACTAAGGAGATAAAATTAGCTGTAGTCTTAGGTGCCTTGTCCTCAAACATTTCTGCCACGATAACACCCATGTTTGTCGTAATCTTAACTTGTCTGTTTGCACTCATTATTGTTCTTCCTTCCCTTTAAACATTATTTTTTGCAAGGCAATCACAAGGAGATACACTCCTACACCGATACCCGCTGCCCACGAAGCCATCATAGACTGTGCCGCTACATTACCATGAAACCAAGCTACCGTAAAATTAATAATCAAATAGAGTCCTTGTGCAGTTTGTAACCGCCTCGGATTAATAGGCTTCCCGTCTTTTTCTCCCTTAAACTTAGTAATGCTAGCCACAGTTATAGCTGGCAAGAACAGGAAGAAAGTCACTAGCATAACATAAACATACGTTACATCTAATACGATGGGCACACTACGATCCACTTCCGCCAATGCCACTGAAGCAAACGCCAACCCGCCTATATACAAGCTGCGGAAATAGCCGTCTTTCAACTGGCTTTCTACAACATAGGCTACACCAGTTAGAACAGGAAAAAGCCACAACCCTTCCTTACCGAGGAAATAGCCTACAATAATCAAGATGCAGTTATCACCAATCTGATGTCTCGCACCACTGGTTCTACTAATAAGCCGCAGGATAAAGAGAAGCCACAAAAGTGCTAGGACATTGCCTATGCCCATAGTCAACGCCAGAATTAAGGAGATACCGCCGCCAATAAGACCTCCCAGCTTCCTATCTGGGTCCAGTTCTTGAGCTATTAGGTAAGTCAGGAAAAACTGTAAGGCAGTACCCATCCCAAAATAGGCTGCGGCCTCAGAGCCTTCTCCATGTATTGTCTTCCAGACAGTACCAATAACA
>JAQUUF010000167.1 GCA_028693975.1 Acidaminococcaceae bacterium | reverse complement strand
ATATTATTATCTCACCTGGCCCGGGCCAACCTAAGGATGCGGGCATTTGCGAAGAGCTGCTAGTGGCATTAGCAGGGCAGGTGCCCATCTTAGGGGTGTGCTTGGGGCATCAGGCTATTGGCGAGGCTTTTGGCGGCAAAGTGGTGTTAGCACCGCAGCTGATGCATGGCAAACAGAGTTTGATTAAGCTCCAAACAGACAATGCCATCTTTGCTGGGCTGGCACCGACTATCAAGGCCGCTCGCTATCACTCGCTTATAGTTGATAGTGCGACCTTGCCAGCTAAGCTTCTAAGCATAGCGGAGACTGAGGACGGCTTGCTTATGGGAGTCAAGCATCAAGACTACAATATATTCGGTGTACAATTCCACCCAGAATCAATAATGACGCCGGAGGGATTACAAATAATAAAAAACTTTTTAAAAATTAAGGGAGGTAAATAAAATGATTAGAGAAGCAATTGCGAAGATTGTTAATAAAGAAGATTTAACTTATGATGAGGCCTACAATGTCATGAATGAGATTATGAGCGGGGATACCACTTCTACCCAGAATGCAGCTTTTCTGGCGGCTTTATCCACCAAGAGTACCAAGGCAGAAACAATTGTTGAGATTGCCGGTTGTGCTGCTGCCATGCGTGACCATGCGACCAGAGTGACTACAGAAGTACCAGTCTTTGAAATCGTCGGTACCGGTGGTGATGGTGCGCATAGCTTTAATATTTCCACTACCTCAGCTCTGGTAGCGGCAGCAGGTGGTATGAAGGTGGCCAAACATGGCAACAGAGCTGCGTCCTCCCAATGTGGTACAGCAGATTGTTTAGAAGCTCTAGGGGTTAATATTCAGCAGAGTCCACGCAAATGTCGGGAGTTGTTAGATAAGGTAGGTATGTGCTTCTTTTTTGCTCAGAAATACCATGCTTCTATGAAGTATGTGGGAGCTATCCGTAGGGAGTTGGGCTTTCGCACAGTATTTAATATCTTGGGACCACTTACCAATCCTGCTAGTCCTAAGCGGCAACTATTAGGTGTTTATGACGAATATCTGGTCCAGCCTCTAGCACAGGTTTTACTCAGTTTGGGTGTGGAGCGGGGTATGGTTGTCTATGGACAAGATAAGCTAGATGAAATATCGGCTAGTGCGCCAACTTCAATCTGCGAATTCAAAGATGGCTGGTACAAAGCTTATACTATCAAACCGGAAGATTATGGGTTGACTAGATGCAAGAAGGAAGAACTAGTAGGGGGTACACCCCAAGAGAATGCCCAGATTTTGCGAGATGTGTTAGGGGGAGCTCCGGGAGCAAAGAGAACAGCTACATTACTTAATGCAGGAGCATCTCTCTATATCGGTGGTCAGGCAGATAACATCCAAGATGGAATTACCTTGGCGGCAGAATTGATTGATTCGGGCAAGGCTTTGAAAGTCCTAGAGCAATTGATTGAGCTCAGCAATAGTCCGGAGGAATAAGATGACGATACTAGATGAATTAGCTGCTTATGCTCAAACGCGAGTGGCACGGGCCAAAGAGCTTAAATCATTGAAGCAACTGCGGGCACAAGCAGAGCAGATGCCGCAAGGTAGGCATGCTTTTGCCCGAGCACTACGAGGCGCAGAACTTGCTTTTATCTGTGAATGTAAGCAAGCCTCTCCTTCCAAGGGTCTCATAGCTGCTCAGTTCCCTTATCTAGAGATTGCGAAAACATATGAGAGCTCCGGCGCAGATTGCATCTCTGTGCTGACCGAGCCCAAGTGGTTCATGGGCCAGGATGCTTATCTAGAAGAGATAGCTGCACAGGTTAAGCTACCTTGTCTGCGTAAAGATTTTACTGTTGATGACTATATGATTTATGAAGCTAAGGTCTTGGGAGCTAGTGCGGTGCTCTTGATTTGCAGTATTTTAACTGACAAACAACTCAAAGCTTATTTGCAGCTGTGCGCTAGTTTGGGCTTGGACGCCTTGGTGGAAGCACATGATGAGGAAGAGGTAAGCCGGGCTTTGGCGGCCGGTGCCGAGATTATAGGTGTGAATAATCGTAATCTCAAAGATTTTAGTGTAGATACTAATAATAGCAAGAAGTTAAGAAAGTTAATTCCAGACAATATACTCTTTATTTCTGAAAGTGGTATTAAGGGCCCTGAAGATATTGCAGCAGTAAAAGACATGGGCGCAGATGGAGTTCTCATCGGGGAAGTTCTCATGCGCAGTTCTGATATTGCCGCAACCATGACCTTATTACGGAGAGCAGCTCATGACTAAAATTAAAATTTGTGGTCTTAAGCGACTTGAAGATATAGAGTATGTTAATAGTGCAGGGCCTGATTTTGTAGGTTTCGTCTTTGCTCCTAGTGCAAGGCAGGTGACCACAAGTCAGGCAGCACAATTAAGAAATAAACTGCAACCGAGTATACTTAGCGTAGGCGTTTTTGTTAATGCGCCTCTAGAAGAAGTTGCGCGTATTGCCAGGCAAGTGCAATTGGATTATCTCCAATTGCATGGTGACGAAACAGTAGAATATAGCCAGAGGTTACAGGAATTGTGTGGTTTGCCGATTATTCGAGCAGTGCGAGTACAGAGTATGGCCTCGTTTAGTAATATAGCAAATTACCCTTGCGACTATTTGCTCTTGGACACCTATACCAAGGGCCAATATGGAGGAAGTGGGCAGAGATTTGACCTTGCGTTGTTGTCACAGCTGCAGTTACCCAAGCCGTATTTTGTGGCAGGAGGGTTGGATGCGGATAATGTGGCAGAGGTGCTTAAGCAGGGCACGCCTTATGGTGTGGATGTAAGCGGTGGCGTAGAAACTGCCGGCGTTAAGGACTATAACAAAATTAAAAGATTTATTGCGAAGGTAAAGGAGCAAAAAAATGACTAAGGGAAGATACGGTATACATGGTGGGCAATACCTGCCGGAGACGCTGATGAACGCAGTATTGGAATTAGAAAGAGCCTATGAGCATTACAAAAACGACCCTGAGTTTCTAGAGGAACTTCAGACACTGTATCGTGATTATGCCAACAGACCGTCCATGCTCTATTATGCTCAGAAGATGACGGAGGATTTGGGTGGAGCTAAGATTTATCTCAAGCGTGAGGATTTGAATCATACTGGTGCGCATAAGATTAACAATGTGTTGGGGCAATGCTTGCTAGCGAAGAAAATGGGCAAGAAGCGCGTGATAGCAGAGACGGGTGCCGGGCAGCATGGTGTAGCCACTGCTACAGTAGCGGCACTTATGGGTATGGAGTGTGTAGTCTACATGGGCAAGGAAGATACAGTGCGTC
>JAQUUF010000166.1 GCA_028693975.1 Acidaminococcaceae bacterium | reverse complement strand
GTTCAGACAAATGACGCCGCTACCGCGGGGACCGACGATGGTATAGGTCTCTAGGCTGTTGCCATTATTATTATCGACAATCTGCACTCTCTCCCCCGGCAAAATACCGGCGGCTTCCAATAAATCTTGGTCAATGGTAATACTGCCCATATATTCTAGATTAGCTTGCGTGACGGTAGCGCGATGAATCTTGCCATGAAACATTGTATAGAGCATCTTATTTATCCTCCAAAATTACGTTATCTATGAGACGAGTATTGCCAAACTTAACTGCCACAGCCAAGAGACTACGTCCGCTCAGTTGCACGGGGCATTCGGTCAAATCCGGCAATTGGTACAAGCTCACATAGTCGATAACGGCCATGGGCTCGGTCTTAATCTGGTTAGTCACCTGCTCTAGCAGCTTGGCGGTAGTACGCTCGCCCTGCGCAAAAGAGTCTTGGACAGCTCGCAAGCTCTGGGACAAAATCAGAGCACTCTGGCGCTCGGCAGCGGACAGATAGGTGTTGCGGCTGCTCTTAGCCAAGCCGTCTGCCTCACGGATGATGGGCATTACCCTAAGCTCTAAGGGGAAGAACAAATCACGCACCATGCGTTGCAGCACCTGTACTTGCTGGGCATCCTTCTGGCCAAAATAAGCCTTATCCGGCTGAACCAGATTGAAGAACTTGGCTACAACAGTTGCTACACCGCGGAAATGAATAGGGCGGGTAGCACCGCAGAGGACCTTAGTGATATTGCCGGTTACTTCTACCCAGGTCATATCGGCAGAAGGATACATCTCTTGGGGCGTCGGTGCAAATACAACGTCTGCGCCCATGCCCTCAGCCAGACGGCAGTCCGCGTCTAGCGTCCTGGGATAGCTGTCTAGGTCCTCCGTCGGCCCGAATTGGGTAGGATTAACAAAGACGCTGACCACGGCTACATCGTTTTCCTCGGAGGCCGCCTTAATCAGGGAAGCATGGCCTTCATGCAACGCTCCCATAGTAGTGACCAAACCAATAGTTTTATTAGCTTGTTTATAAGCTTTGATTTCCTCTTGTAATGCTGTAATTGTTTTAATAACTTTCATCATTGCGCCCCTTTTAATATAGTTTCTCCAACACTTCTTCATCAATCTTAAAGGTATGTTCTGCTGCCGGGAATTGGCGCGATTGCACATCGCTGACGTATTCTTTGACCGCATCTACCACATTTTGATGCAAATTAGCGTATTTCTTGACAAATTTGGGTGTAAAACCGGCATTAAGACCCAAGAGGTCATTGCAGACCAGCACTTGACCGTCGCAGCCGTTACCGGCACCGATGCCGATGGTGGGGATAGTCAGCTCCTTGGACACCTTGGTCGCTAAGAGAGCCGGTACACATTCTAGGACCACAGCAAAACAGCCTGCGGCTTCCAGAGCTTTGGCATCATCCAGGAGCTTTTGCGCCGTGGCCGCATCCTTGCCTTGGACCTTGAAGCCGCCTAATTGATTAAAAGATTGGGGAGTCAGACCAATATGACCCACCACGGGAATCCCTGCTGCAACCATCTTCTCCACTAAGCGCACCACAGAGGCACCGCCTTCTAGCTTCACTGCCGTACAACCTGTCTCTTTGAGGAAGCGTCCGGCGTTAGCTACACCTTCGCTCATACGAGCCTGATAGCTCATAAAGGGCATATCCCCTACCACAAGAGCGTTCTTGGTACCACGGCAGACAGCTTTGGTGTGATGCAGCATATCTTCCATAGTAACGGGGATGGTGGAATTGTACCCCAACAGCACGTTGCCGACGGAATCACCTACCAGAATCATATCCACCCCTGCTTCGTCTACCATCTGTGCCATAGCGGCGTCGTAGGCAGTAATCATAGTAATAGGCGTACCTTCTGCTTTCATTTGTCTAATCTTACTAGTTGTAATCATGCTAAAATCTCCTCCAAGGCGGCAGCTTGCACTGCTGTTATTTTTTTGTTATTGAGAGCCAAAGTAACTGTTGCTTGGCTGACATTCTCATAAAAGGGCAAAATATCTGCGGGCAGAATATCCACATGCGCCGCTACTGTCGCCGCATCTCCGCGACTAATAGGCCCGGTCAAGACTTCACCTGCCTGCTTGGCCTTGTGCAAATTCTGCACGGTGCCGTCAATCAAGGGGAGCAGGGCCTCGAGTGCTGATTGTTTATCCCCGGTCAAGCGGCTGAGGACATCCTGCGCCGCAGCGACTACGGTCACGAGACTGTTAGAGGCTAGGCACGCCGCCGCATGGTACAGTGCTCTCTGCTCGGCCGGTATCTGGATACTCTTGCCTTGCAGCTGTGCCACTATGGTGCGTCCCAGCTCCACCACCTGAGGCGCGCCCTCTAGCGAAATATAAATATTAGCCAGACTCTCCTCTCCTGTTGCGAAGCTTTGCAAGGGATGGAGACTACCTATGGCAGCACCGGCGTCCGCCAAGGGCTGCAAAACCTCCGAGGTCAAAGCGCCGCTGCAATGCAAGAAGGTCTTCCCTGACCAATCGCCCTGCCCTGCCAGCTGCTGGGCCACAGTGTGAATGGCACTATCGCTGACCGAGAGAAATATTACCGTACAAGGGCGCAGCTTCTCCCAAGCTTGGTCTATATCTTGGTGCCCTTGCACAATGGCGGTGCAGCCCAGAGCCCTAGCCAAAGCCTTCCCTACATGTCCATAACCTACGATTCCGTATTCCATAATAAAAGCGCACACTCCTTTCGGCCGAGTGTGCGCATTAGTACTATATTTCATCGCCACGTCCCGGTCATAATGATCCAAGCGTTTAAGAACTATTTTCATTTGTCTTGGCTTAGCCAGGGTCTTGTGAGATAGGGTTCTGTGTAGATACTCTTCTCAAGTTTCTCTGGTAAAACCGTTACAATATTAGCACAGGAGTAAATAAATTGCAACTATTTATTTACTTTGGTTAGTGTCAAGTAAACGTTGGCAATTTTTTATCCAGAACGCCATTTAATATCCTGCTAAGCCAAAAAGCTTTTTGCTTTCTCCTCTTAGCGCCCCATCTAATGCAGTAAAATGTCCGCTCACAGGATAGTTGTATCCCTTTCCTAGGACTTTCGTGGCCTGCTTAGCGCTTAAAATTTCTTTCTGTATTTCTACTAGCTTATCTGTCTCAAAACTCTTGTACTGTAATTTTTCTGTTACTTCGTTTAGCCTGCCGCTACATTTCTTGGCCAAGATTTTTGCCATATTGTTACCGCCATTAATACTCCAGGTGGTATGGTTGTGTTTCATGCGTTTGGCTATCACACTCCAAATATGGTTTTCCATTGTCCCCATGTTT
>JAQUUF010000165.1 GCA_028693975.1 Acidaminococcaceae bacterium | reverse complement strand
CATTGTTATTAATGTTATTTTGTCTATAGGCAAAATCATTGCCGGTATCGTAGGCTCATCGGCGGCTATGGTTTCTGACGGCATTCATTCAGCTTCGGACGTCTTTAGTACCTTTATTGTTATTGCTGGTATCAAAATGTCCAACAAGGCTTCTGATGCTGACCATCAATACGGCCATGAAAAGATTGAATACATAGCTGCTATTCTGCTGTCTTTCATTTTGCTGCTCACAGGCTTGGGTATTGGCTACGCTGGGGCCAAGAACATTTTTGCGCCGAGCTATGACCACCTCAAAGCACCTGCCGGTATTGCTTTAATTGCCGCCATTGTTTCTATTATCGTCAAAGAAGCCATGTATCACTACACCAAGCATGCTGCCCAAGAAATTAATTCTGGCTCTTTGATGGCTGATGCTTGGCACCATCGCAGTGATGCCCTCTCCTCTGTAGGTTCCTTTATCGGTATTGGTGCTGCCATGTATGGTTTCCCGATTATGGACTCTGTGGCCAGTATCGTCATCTGTCTCATGATTATCTATGCCGCTTGGGAGATTTTCTTAGATGCTACCGATAAATTAGTGGATCACGCCTGCGACCAAGCTACTGAAGATGCCATGCAAAAAGTCATTGAAGCTGTGCCCGGAGTCCTCCATGTAGACAGACTACAAACAAGAATTTTTGGTGCAAAGATTTACGTAGATGTGGAATTCAGTGCCCACGCTAGTCTCTCTCTGCTAGAAGGCCATACCATTGCCGACCATGTACATAAGGCTATTGAGAAAGATTTCCCTACGGTCAAACATTGTATGGTACATGTTAATCCCGATACCGAAAAAGTACATGATTTCTAGTAAAAGCACCAATATTTGACTTACCAATATTTTGAACATTTTAAAAACGGAAAGATTTAGACTTAGACAAGGAAGGAGCAACTGGGTGAGGATGGGATAGAACATAATTGTTCATCCCAGTCTCGGGCAGTTGCTCCAGACGCCGTATAAGGCAAATATCGCCGTTTTATATGAAAAGAAAAACCCCATCGCCCAAAGCGATGGGGTTTGGCGTCTCTCAAGCGCCGCAACATTTTACGGAAGGCCACGAAATAGCAAACAAAAAAGCCTTCCTTTGCTGCGAAAAGAAGGCTCTCAGAGCGAAACCGTGGTGTCCAAGCACGATATCAACTTCCTGTCTCTCGCAGGTTCAGTGATAAGTTCTAGTAAAGGCTGCTGACTATACAGCGGCGGGACCGCATCGGGATTGCACCGACTTCCATTACTTAACTTGTATGAACTTTATGCATAAATTATAACTATTTCTCAGTCAAATGTCAATATGCAACGCAAATGATAGTGCCAATATAAATTAAAAATTACTATTTTAGGCCGTTCATTCTCTAGGTATAGCAGGCCCAAAATAGCGAGCAATACCAAAGGGTACCGCCAGATTAAGGAAAAGAAACCTAAACATTTGATAGGTCAAGATAATGGCAACATTCTCTCCCAATGACATCCCCACTAAGCACATTTCGCCTAACCCTCCCGGTGCCATAGCCAGGAAAGAAGTAACTAGCGAGAAGGAATATACATCGGACAAAAGATACGCTACACCGATACTGGCAAAAAGCATAGCGAAAATACCAGCAAAGGTAGCTGGCAGGAGTTGCCGCAAAGAACGCAAGCGCACCGGGTCCAAACCACTGCCCACATAAATGCCAATGCTTAACTGCGCCAAAGCCATCAATGCCGCAGGTGCCGTATTGATTTGTCCAAAATAAACAGCCCCTGCCGCAGCTAAAATGATCGGCCCCATCAGATAAGGAGTAGCCGATTTAATTTTCTCCATAAATATACCCATAATATAGCAAAAGGGCAAGAAGTACCAGAAGGAAACCCCATCTGCCACCGTCAAGGAAATCGCCGTGTTTTGCACTTGTGCATGCAACAGTTGCTTGACTAGCAAGGGTACCATCACGATGATAGTAATTAAACGCAAACTTTGCAAAACCGCCACGATATTCTGGTCCACTCTGGCATCTTCATCACTCATAGCCGTCATTTGCGTGAACCCACCTGGCATGATACCCATGATGACACTCTGCAAATCAACACCATTGTATTTATACATAAAAACAGAAATAGCCACGGCAATCAGGACCGCCACTAAGGTGGCCCCTACAATACCCGGTATCTGTCGCAGTGCTTCTGACACTACCTGAGGAGTAACATAACGCCCAATACCATAGCCCACAACCACCAGACCGTAATTGCGCCATGCCCGTGGCCAAGACACTTGATACTTACCGCTTATTTTGCCTAAAAGAGCTGCAAATATACCGCCCAACATCCAAGGAATGGGCATATTAATATTATTAAGGGCGTACCCTATTATAAACGCCACTACTAAAGCTAGAATTCTATTCATCACACAACTTCTTTTTTAGTCAATGTACTGCATAATTCTTTCTATCAATTCGCCTCGCATCAGGTGATTCGTAGCAGAATACGCCAAAATTCTCTCATCATTCAAACCTAAATCGCGTTTAAACTTATTAACTTGATTTTGGGCAGCACTTTTTGAGAGCTTATCCGATTTAGTTAAAATAACTATTACCGGAATCCCACAAGTAGCCAACCACTGATAACAAGCCAAATCGCTATCCATCAAATTATGACGTATATCCAAAAGCTGGCATACTAACTTTAATTTGGGTGAATCCTCTAAATATTTGCCAATGAAAGCCGACCATTGGTTTTTGTTATCTTTGGAAGTACGAGCAAACCCATACCCAGGCAAATCTACCAAATAAAACTGTTTACGCAGTTCTTCTTCCCCATTGCATTTAGCACGCAAATCATAGAAATTAATAGTCTGCGTCTTGCCGGGAGAACTACTAACCCTAGCTAGGCCCTTACGCCTAGTTAAGGAATTAATCAAAGATGATTTCCCCACATTACTACGCCCAATAAAGGCAATCTCTTCCAAAGCCGGAACCGGATACTGGCTGACTTTAACTGCTGAAGCAAGGTAATTAGCATTAATAATATCCCATGTTTTTGTGTTCACTTTAGTCCTCCAATGCTAGTTTTAACACCTGGTCCATATGCTCCACGGGGATAAATTCAATCTCATCGCGGACCTTCTTGGGTAATTCTTCCAAATCCTGCATATTCTTTGCTGGCATCAATACTTGTTTTACTCTGTAACGTGACGCTGCTAGCATTTTTTCCTTAATACCGCCCACCGGCAGCACTTTGCCGGACAAAGTAATTTCACCAGTCATAGCAATACCAGCTTTAATCTTCCTCTTCGTTAAAGCACTCACCAT
>JAQUUF010000164.1 GCA_028693975.1 Acidaminococcaceae bacterium | reverse complement strand
GAACAGGGCGTTGCGGCATGTTTACTTTGAAGATTTCAGTAATAATGTTACCAAAGAAGGCTTGTGCCGCTTTGTTAAAATCAAAGATATTAAAGTGCAAGCTGGTGCTCCCTTGGAGTAACAAATTCTGTACCTAAGTATAAACATGCTTGACAAAGGAAAGATTAATTGCTAGAATTTACACTGTTCATCGGAGGATAAACACTCATAAGAAGTGCTTAGACCGGATAAGGTGGCAGGCTGAGAAGCCCGCTATTTTATCCGGTTTTTTAGTTTGAACTAATCTTCATTGGGAGGCAAGGAGATGAAAGACAACTTTACAGAAGGAAAAATATGGGGGCCGCTTCTGCGGTTTGGTGCGCCAATACTTTTGGCACTGTTCTTGCAGTCCCTCTACGGTGCCGTAGACCTCTTGGTGGTAGGGCAGTTCGGGACAGCTGCGGATGTGTCGGCAGTAGCGACAGGCAGTCAAATGCTACAGATGATGACAGTAGTTATTACTGGTCTAGGGATGGGTACCACGGTATTAGTAGGTCAGACTCTAGGACGAGGCCGAAGTTCGGAAGCCGGTAATATTATTGGGAGCAGCATTTGCTTCTTTGGGTGTTTGGGACTGGTTCTTACTCTAGTGCTTTTGGCGGCTGCTCCAAATTTTGCAACATTGATGCAGGCGCCCAAGGAGGCTTTTGCTCAAACAGTTAGTTATGTCAGAATTTGCGGTGTAGGGATTATTTTTATCGTGGCCTATAATGTTCTTGGGAGTGTTTTCCGTGGCTTGGGTGATTCCAGAACGCCTTTGTTGACAGTATTGTTTGCCAGCATTTTCAATGTTTTTGGGGACTTGTTTTTTGTGGCCTATCTACAGTGGCAGGCGGCAGGGGCCGCGGTAGCAACAGTTTTGGCTCAAGCATTGAGCGTCATGTTGAGTATTGTTTTGGTGCACCGACAGGGACTTCCCTTTGCGTTTGGACGTGAGCATATACGCTTTGATGGGACTTTAATTCGCACCATTGCAGGCTTGGGATTTCCCGTGGCTTTGCAGGATGCTTTGGTGGGAATATCATTTCTAGCAATCAATGCCATAGTCAACAGCCTAGGCGTTGTTCCTTCTGCCGGGGTCGGCGTAGCCGAGAAAATTTGTGGCTTTATTATGCTGGTGCCCTCGGCTTTTTCACAATCTTTGACAGCTTTTGTGGCTCATAATATTGGCGCAGGCAAGGTGGAGCGAGCCACTAAGGCTATGTTCTATGGTATGAAAACTTCGGTAGCAGCCGGTATTATTATGGCGTATATAGCTTTTTTCCAAGGACAAGCTTTGAGCAGTCTTTTTACCGCTGATAAAGAGGTGGTTTATGCGTCAGCTGATTATCTTAGAGCTTATGGGTTTGATACCCTCTTGGTGTCTTTTCTCTTTTGTTTTATGGGTTATTTTAACGGCGGAGGGAAGACCAGATTTGTTATGGTGCAGGGAATAGTGGGTGCTTTTTTAGTTAGGATACCAGTATCTTATATTATGAGTAAGCAGGCAGGTGTTACTTTGTTTGAGATAGGCTTAGCGACACCGGCTTCTACTGTAATTCAGATTATCCTCTGTGCTTTGTTCTTTCACTATGTTCGTCAGACGGAACAACGTAATATACCTAGACTAAAGTAGAGGTAATTGCGTATTGTTGCTCAAAGTCTTAACCTTGGTCTAGTGGTATTTGCTTGGCGGGTAAGGTATACTTCTAATTGTAGCGGACATAAGGGTCTCCCCAGGACCTGCTCTGCTAAGCTTTCTCAACCCATTGGACAAAAAGCCCTGACATGTGTCAGGGCTTTTTGTGTGGCATGTTTACTTATTATACGCCGGTACCATCGAAGGTAGGGATGAATTTACAATCGGCAGCTTCACCTTCTTGGACAAAACCATCTTCAATACTGCTAGCCAATAGATAATCTTCAATTTCTTTATATTCTTCATCTGTCAGCTTGCGATTAATTTCAGGATAATCGCAGGCTTTGCCATAGGGGACATATTGGTGCATAAGACTGAACATAACTTGACCGGGTTTAAAGGTTCGCGCTACCCAATCAATTATTTTCTTGCTATCTTCCAGCATACCTGGCATGACCAAATGACGGATGACGACACCATGGGTCATAAGCCCTTCGTCATTGAGTTCATAGTCGCCTACCTGACGATACATTTCTTTGATAGCGTTGGTAGTGGTACGGAAATATTCATAGGCATTGCTGTACTTGATGGCTGCTCTATCGTCATAATATTTGAGATCGGGTAGGTAAATCTGAATTTTCCCTTTGAATCTAGTCAAAGTATCGACGGCTTCAAAGCCACTAGTATTGTAGACAACAGGTACACTCAGAGGTTCTGCTAGAGATTGCAGAATAGCTTCAGCAAAATGAGTGGGGGTTACCAAATTAATATTGTGAGCTCCCTGGGCGATTAATTCTTGGTAGATTTGCCGTAGGCGTGTTACGGTGATTTCTCGGCCTTGGTCCAACGAGCTAATGTCGTAATTCTGGCAAAAGACGCAATGAAGGTTACAACCGGTAAAAAAGACAGTACCGCTACCGCGACTGCCGCTGATACAGGGTTCTTCCCAATGATGTAATCCTGCTCTTGATACTACAGGAGCCATAGGCATATGGCAGGAGCCCAAGGTACCGGGGCCGGCAAAGGTGGCTGGTCTATCTACGCCGCATCTATGAGGACAAACATAACATTCCATAGTGAACAACTCCTTCGTGAAGTAGAATAATAATATTATAGCACAAAGCAAAGTATAATTTTCATTTGCTCCGCTAGGAATAATAGGGTATAATCTAAGTATTGAGGATCATATAACTGACGGAAGTGGATAAACCACATGGAGTATGATCTGTATGAGCCGACCGTCTGGGCAAAGCATGCTCGGAGTGGCGGCTTTTTTGTTAGACGAAGGAGGAGGCAAAATGAAAGAACTAAAGCTGAAATACGGTTGTAATCCTAATCAAAGCGTGGCAAGAATTTATATGGCGGATGGCAGTGGTCTGCCGTTAGAGGTTCTAAATGGCCGACCGGGCTATATTAATTTTTTGGATGCTTTTAATAGCTGGCAACTGGTGAAAGAACTTAAGGAGGCGACAGGCTTGCCTGCTGCAGCTTCTTTTAAGCATGTTAGTCCTGCCGGTGCGGCAGTGGGATTTCCTATGAGTGATACTCTGAAGAAGATTTATTATGTGGATGATTTGGAGCTCTCTCCGCTAGCTACAGCTTATGCTCGTGCCCGCGGTGCTGATAGAATGTCTTCTTATGGAGATTTTGTGGCTTTGTCCGACACATGCGATGAGCAGACG
>JAQUUF010000163.1 GCA_028693975.1 Acidaminococcaceae bacterium | reverse complement strand
TCTTGAAATTAATTGTTCTAGTTATTTTTTCACTACGATAAGGCTGTAATTCCAGGGTAATAGGCACAACCTGCCCCGGCTTGAGGTCTTTGTTACTCATTTTGGCACTGAGCAGCTCTGCTATGGCATTCTCAGAAGACATTTCCACATCGACATTGACATCAAAAATGGTAGTCTGTTCAAATTTGTTTTTCATCAGCATCAAGCAAGCATAAGCCAGTTCTTCATTGGTATTCTTAGCAATATTATTGGCATGATAGAACATGTTTTCCCTTTGAATAGTAATGGGCTTGCCATCTTTGCCTTGGGCTGTGATTTTGAACTTCACCTTAGAAGTACCGCCGCCCTTCCTATCCATAGTCTTGCCCACAGCACTGTAGGTAATACCGTCGACTAGAGTAGGCACTAGAGCTTCGTCTGTAATTAGCTGTACGGAACAAGTCTTGTGAAAGCCTCTATCCTTATCCGTCACAGAAACAAAGAGCGGTACAATGTGCGGATACTCATTAAGCACGCCACCTATACCCACTGACCTGTCTTGGACTACCTTACCAACCACATCACCGATGGCACCAACTTTGAAAGCTGATTCGATATTGGGTACGGAAGCAAAAATCCAGGCATTGGTCATAAAATAATCCGCCGCACCTCTTTGCAGGAAGGGATGACCAAAGGCTAAGATCTTACCATCGTCACCTTTCCAAGTCACCGTACCGATAGCACCTATTTCCATATCACCACGGGCGAGAGACACACCGATACTACTGCCCGGCTCTAGTTTCACATTACTCAAATCACCTTTGCCCGCCGGTACACCATAGGCTTTTAATTTAAAAGATTTGAGCTTATCATTCAAATAATCTACAGCATCAGGAGTAAAGCCAGACACCATAAGAGGCGTGTTCTTCGGTAGAAAAGCTGACGGTCTGGGTGTAGATTCATCAAACAAAGCCAGCATTTCTTCAATTGGTGTCAAAAAGCAGTATTTGGGGTCACTAAAAGCTTTACCATAGGCTACTGCACCTGCCAATTTGCCATCAATATAAACAGGGCTGCCACTCATGCCTTGAGCTATACCACCGCTGCGCTCAATCACGGGACCGGAAGCTTTGACCAAAATACTGCGGCCGGAAGCCTCGCTACCCGTCACACCCAAAATCTCCACGTCAAAGGTCTCAATAGTCACGCCCTTAATTACAGTCTTGGCATAGCCAGTCATTCCCGGGCGCAGCTCCTCTGCCGGGATAATGGGCACATTAGCCTCAACCGCTATATTAACACTTAGCAAACAAACTAGGAACAAGATAGTTCTAATAATTTTCATGTATGATGTCCTTTTAATATTTAATAAGCCGGCGCACAAACAGAGCGTCGGCTTTGCAATTCATTTCACTTATTTACGGTTTGGCCACCTGAGCCACGACTTGCCCTGCACTAATACTACTGCCATTAGCAACTGCCACAGACACTACTTTACCACTGCAATTAGCTCGTGCTGCCGGAGCAGAGCCTGCTACAGTCTTCACCTTGACTAAGACTTGACCCTCCGAAACATTGGCACCCACGCTAATGGTTTCTACCACTGTACCGGACAAACTGCTGACCTGCGGCACATTACTAGCGGCAAACACAACTCCCATAGTTGCCAACACAAAAACCAAAGCCAAAATCACTATATTTTTAGTAATACTAATTTTATTTCTCATTTGTTTTCCTCCTTGTACATGCGCAGATACTTCCATCTTTAATTATAATACTAACTGCCACACATTACAAGATTTTTCACCTACGGAAGACTCCCAGTCCCACTCGTATGACTCTTTCGTCACCGTCCGAGGGCGTATTCATAACCTGTCCACCAATAGTCATCTCGCTAGACCCACCACCATCAAAGTTCATGGCAGTATTTGCTCCCTGGCGAATTAAAAGCACCGCCAGCTCAGTCAAAGTCAGGCCTGTACTATTAGCCGAACGCCCATCCACCACCAAGAACATCATAGTTCCATCTTTCTTAATACCAACTGCGGTACGAGGCGCTCTGCCATTAGAAATATCCGCGGCAATCTCTTCTTTGGCACTGTGCACCGCCACGCGACCATCATAGACGAGAAGAGGCCCCGCACCAATTACCTGTGGTGCTGCATCAGCTAGAGCATTTTGCAAGCTCTGCTGCAGTGTTACCCTATCCCCCAGCTGCAATTTATTCAAAAACTCTGCCTGAGTACCATGTCCTGACAAGACAAAACCACTGGAGGGTATCTCCATCTTACCTGTAGCAGCCTTCTTCAGCACTCTATCCTTGTCAATCCAGACCTCTACGCCATGGGCGTTGGTTTCGGTTGTTACATCATAAGCATTATTGTAATAAATTAAATCGTTGGTCAGTCGCTCCCTATTCATGCCTGTTATTCTGCTCGTTGTGCCATCGGGAGCTATCACTTGACCCGCATAAGCCAAGTCAGATACTATAGCCGCCTGCCCCTTGTCACCAACCACAAGCGCAGTTCTAGGCGTTTCCTCTGTAGATAACCATTTGCCATCTAGCTTCAAATTACCGATAACCCAAACTTCACTGTCAAAATAAGAGGCGTTAATACCGGCTAAAGCTCCGCTACGCTGCACCATTTGGCTAAGAACACCCTTATGGATACGTTGATTTTGTCCCAAAATAGGCTTAACAAGATAGTCCTTATTCGGAGCTATCGTCAGTAAATATGCTCTTACCGTGGCTGTACCGACTTTGTCTGTCCAACCTGTATAAGTAACTCCCTCGGCAACCTTAATTATTTGTTTGGACGGTTGGGGACGCTTGAAATCAAAAACCAATCTGGTAGGATTTTTCAGGGTAAAAACTTTATATTGTGGTACAGCTTTGGCAAAAGTAACCGTCAAACGGCTTTTACTGCTTCCACGCGGCTCTAAGACAGCACTTTTGATAAAACCGTCTTTGGCCTGAGCAAATTCTTTATTCTTAATCTTGGCGTGAAAATCCAACACTAATTTATTGCCCGTTATCTTAGCCGCATAACGCGGCAGGCCTTCTGTATTAAGCACCAAACGTGCATTATCATTATAGTTGCCGGTGCGCAGATTGAACAAAGTTGCTGCCCAACTGGTCACCGTCGGTACTACTACTAACAAAAATGTCACAACAAATGTTGCAATTTTTCTGATCATCTTGCTCATGCTTTTCTGGCCTCCAACAATGTACAACAAATAATATCATAACCGCCGGTAAAACCGGCGGTTTGCACAGCCCCTAGAAGGGGCTATTACCGGCTACGGCTTAAGCCGTGCCGAATAAAATCCGTCAATTGCACCACTTTTTCAACTAGGCCCTTCCGGGCC
>JAQUUF010000162.1 GCA_028693975.1 Acidaminococcaceae bacterium | reverse complement strand
ATTGCAACAACGTAGGCATCCAGAACAACGGCAAGAATGTCTTTACCTATGACGGCTCAAGCTGCGCCTATGCCGCTAGCGGCAAGCTGGCATCTTCCCTGCCACCCTTTGGCACAGGAGAACTGACAGTCACCTACAACACAGCGACACAAGAACTGACTGGCTCCACTGCCCCACTACCCGAGCCTACCGAAACGGAGCAAATCTATACGGCTCTGCGCTACGGTGCCAAGAAATTCCTCGAAGAACTCCATATCGGCAAGATGACCATCGGACTATCCGGCGGTATTGACTCAGCTGTCTCTGCAGCCTTCTATATTGATGTCTTAGGCCCCGAGAATGTTCTCCTTGTGAATATGCCCTCTCAGTATAATTCTCAGACTACACGAGATCTAGCGCGGCGCATGGCCGAAGCACTCGGTACAAATTATACCATTATGCCCATCACAAATAGCGTCGAGGCTACTCAAGAGCAGTTAACTACAACACCGATTCACTCCTTCTCACGCCACGAAGACTTCCATCTGACGCTGACCCCTCTGGCCCTAGAGAATATTCAAGCTCGCGATAGAGGTGCTAGGATTATTGCCGGCCTCGCCGCCGCTTGGGGCGGTGCTTTCTCCTGCAATTCCAACAAAACGGAATTAACCGTGGGCTATGCCACCTTCTACGGCGACATGGCAGGTGCGCTGGCCATTATCGGTGACCTCTGGAAATACCAGGTCTATGCCCTAGGTCATTATCTCAACGACGTTATTTATAAGCGTGCTGTCATTGCCCCCGAAGTCTTCACTATCGCCCCTAGTGCCGAATTATCCGCAGCTCAGACTGTCGGTACCGGCGGTGACCCCCTAATCTACGCTTATCACGACTATCTCTTCCGCTCCTTCGTAGAGAAATGGAGCAAAGTCGCACCGGAAGACATCCTCACCTGGTACAGCGCAGGCTCTCTAGAGCAGCACCTTGGCTGCGAAGCCGGACTGACAACCAGTCTCTTCCCCTCGGCAGCTGAATTTATTCAAGACCTCGAGCAATGGTGGAACCTCTTCTGCGGCTTTGCCGTAGCCAAACGCATCCAAGCGCCGCCTATCCTCAGCATCACTAAGCGCGCCTACGGCTACGACCACCGCGAAGCGCAACTGGCACCCTATTATTCACGCAAATACAAAGAATTAAAAGCAAAATTACTAGCAAGATAAAACAAGGACAGCCCTCAAGATAATTTGAGAGCTGTCCTATTTTTTAACGAAGCCTACAAAAAGCATGCCTTCGTTTGTGTTTTTAGCAATTTTTGAGCTTTTTTAAGATTGAACCAGCCTTTTTTGCTACAAAAAACTCATTTCATTTAAAATTCAGTTTATTTATTAATGGGGTAAAATCTATAATTTTGGAATTAACAATATTTTGTATATCTAAGTTGCGTATCATTTCCCCTGCCCTATCACCCTCATGATAATAACGCCCAGCTTTTCTAAACAACTTTTTCATTTTAACTTTCCCTTTTGCCCCACTAAGCTCTTCATATGTCATTGCTCCACATCTCAAAAAAGCACAGATACTATTGATACCCTTTAGCATGACATCTTCAATATCGGCAGCTGCCGCCATATCATAAATTGCTATCCTTGTTGTGCCAATGCTATTCAACTTGTTCCTTAGTCTCCGCCAGTCTCCCTCTTGAAACTTACTAATTTCATATTTATAATCATCTGTATCATAACAGAGAAACACTGACCATTGTAATTGTTTCAAACTTTCCATACATTTCTTTTCGAACCATCGCCCTGCTTTTTGAACCTGTGTAATTGCCCCTCCAGCATCATGAAACTTAATTACTGCCCTACCTTTTCCTGAGCATCCAGAACATAAAATATCTCTTCCAAACTATCGCCATCAATTTCTTCATGCAACGCGCATCCAGATATAGCAACGTAATGAGCAATTACTTGCTTATAAAACAATTTGTCGGTCTTGCCTTCTACTATTAGGGCTATGCCAAGTCTTGTTTCAGTAAGATCAATCATCTTCAAGTATTTCCTTAAGAATTGTATGCTCTGTAGACTCACCCGCCATTAAGTTAAATAAATATTCACCAGAGGACATTCCTAAATTGTCTGCTTCTTTTAGCATCTTTTTGATTTTCTTGTTTTTTAGCTTTCTGAAGCTTGCCACTCCCTCTGCAGACGGCACACCGACATAAATATTTTCCGGTTTCAAATATTGAATCAAATAAGGAGAATGACTAGTAATAAGTACACTAGTATAATCCAAAGTTTCATTAAGTATTTCCAGCAGTTCCTTCATCATACGTGGATGAATGCTTGTCTCCAACTCCTCAATACCAATGATTCCTATACTTCTAATCTTGGCAACAAAGGCATTTGCTAATAACCAAAAGATACGTTTCGTCCCCTTAGACATCATTGAAAGATCAACGTACTGGTTAATATAGGCACTCTTAATCATAACTCGATAAACTTCATCTTTAATCCTAAAAGGGACTTTCATGTCATGACTACCAGTAACTGATTTCGTAAACATCTCTAATTTTTCCCGCTCTTCTCCTGCAACAGCCATTGTATTTACTTCAATATTTTCAAATTCTGGAAATAAAGTTAAAATCGCCTCTTTGAACTTATCATAATGCTCCGGATATGACTTTTTCAGCATATAAACTTCCCTGGAAACATCATCGTCGTCAAATCCATCTGTTTTTTTATTTAATCCAGGCAATATAAAATCTAAGGGAACAGAATCAAAACGCGTATTCAGATCAAGAGTGGAGCAAACATAATATTCAAAGCCCAAAATATCTTTGATAACAGCATCATACTTTACCCCTTCCAACATACTGAGTACATTAATCGCTAACTGATTAACATTTAATTTCAACTTTTTAAAAGAAGCACTTGTTTTATCTGGCTTATACTCTGTCGTATCTGTATTTCTCCTAAGAACTCTTGTATAACGCACAGACGGAGACTCTCTCATTGCCAGCCATTCTTTTTCAATTTTATTGCCAGATTCATCATCTTTGCTCCAACTAAACTCAAAACCATAATTAACGTATTTATACTGACTATCCCCTTCTGCTTCAAACTCCAATTCAAAACTAAAATTATCATTTTCTAACTGCGGATTCAAAGGGATGTTATCTATATTTCGCATTAAGCTATACCTAGTTTTATCGCTAGCATTCAAAAACAAAAAACCAAACCCAATAGCCTCTAACACATTTGACTTGCCAAAATTATTCACCGCAACAATAGATAGCAGCGAAGTCATTTCCAAGGCAATATTATAAATATTCTTGTATCCTGAGACTTTTATCGTTTTTAGCTTCATTATGATTCCCTCCT
>JAQUUF010000161.1 GCA_028693975.1 Acidaminococcaceae bacterium | reverse complement strand
TTCTTCACCAAATCAAGCATGACATCTGCCAGCTTAGGATTGTACAAGCTCACTCTAGAAATGTTAACCGAAATAGGCGCCACCGTGTAGCCTGCATTCAACCAACTTCTGATTAGTTGGCAGGTATGCTCCCACACGTAATAATCCAGCTTAGCAATGAAACCATTGCGCTCAAACACCGGTATAAAATCACCGGGCATAATAAGCCCTTTAGTCGGATGCTGCCAACGCACAAGCGCTTCTGCGCCACAAGCCTCATCTGCCAAAAGTCTGTATTTAGCTTGCAGATAAATCACAAATTGCTTTTCATCCAGCGCTTTTTGCATATCATTAGTGATGCCTATTGCTTCCTGTGCTTTGCGCTTGGACTCCGCATCATAGAAGCCTATGAATTTGTCGTACTGGTCCTTGCAGCGTGCAGCACCATTAGCCGCCCGCGTATAAATCTCCTCTGCTTCGAGATTGTGGTCGTCAATCACACAGACACCAACAGAGAGCTTAATTTCATAATCATCTCTATAACTATCTAGGTTCTTCTGCATCGCACCAAAGATGTCTTGCAGCTGCTTCTCCCCACTATAGGTAACACAGGCGCCAAACACGTCCGCATTAATCCTGCCATAGACTTGGTGCCGGAACTCATGGCGGTCAGCAATTTCATCCAAAAGCCTTGCCATATAGCAGAGCAGCTTATCTCCCTCTTTCTCGCCAAAGGAGGAATTGAAGATAGCAAAATGGTCAATATCAACACGTAAAAAAGCGAACTGCTCTTCCGGGTACTTCTGTAAGAGTAGTTCTGTTCTAGCAAAAACTCTACCTCTATTGTACAGATTAGTCAGTGGGTCATGAGCTGCAAGCTTTTGCATCTTCTCATACACTACTACCTGCATTCTAGCAAATGCATTACGCAATCTTGCCATAACAACATCCACATTAAAAGGTTTACTGATAAAGTCCCAAGCGCCAGCCTCTAATATCTGCTGTTCTACCTCGGGGCTGTTCTCGCTAGTGGTTACCAAGACCGGCAACTCCAACATGCCGCCCTTTTTCATCTTATCCAGTAGCTCAAACCCATCCATCACCGGCATCTTAAGATCCAGCAGCACGGCCGATATGCCATTATTCTTTTGAGAAAGAAGCTCCCAAGCAACTAAGCCGTTTTCCGCTTCTATTACAGTGTATGTATCTTGTAAAATACGTCGTAAAATTTTGCGATTAATAGCGCCATCGTCTACGACAAGCACTTTTTTGCCCTTCATCATGTCCTCACCTGTTTCTCAGTTCTTTTGGTCTTGCTTCGGGGTAATCCTCTCCTTCACCGTGCAGATTACAAAATATGCTCAAGCTTAGACTTCATTTGCATTAACTCTTGATACTTGCCTTCTAGGTTAGCTCCCTCACCCTTGCGCAAAGGTTCTACGAGTTCGCAGGTCTTCTCGTACATAGGCGTCAACCCCAAATTACCCAAAACACCTTTCAACGCATGCGCACAATCAAAGGCCTCTTCCACCTTTTTTTGCTCTAGCGCTGCGCCCAAATTAGCAAAATTAACATCTTGTTCCACAGAAGATAAGCATTCTAAATAAAACTCTTCATCGTCCAACATTCTCTTGAGTGCCCCCGTGGTGTCACAACCCCAGTCCTGTAATGCAACAATTCTTTTGTCCATAACAAAGCCTCCTAATTGTAATTATTACCACCATGCCAAATAGCTATGCCCTTTTTAGTAACAGTTATTAAATTTCTCTTGTCAAAGTTTACAGTTATCTACAATAATTATACTTTTAAACATCTTTTTATTCAACTTAATTATATTAAATTGCTACATTATAATAGTTATATTTGTGGTATAATTAATTAAATAAAACTCGACTCATTTCTATATCCACCAAGGAGGATTAATTATGCTCAAACGAGGCTTACCACGCCTTAACTATACCCGGTTGCGCAAGCGCAACGGCTTCTTCCTCATCGACAGCATTACTGCCGTCCTCGTCCTAGCCATAGGCCTGGCTGCCATGGCTGCCCTTTTCACCTATGGCATCAGATACGCCAAAAGCGCCAGTGACGAGCAAAAAGCTGTACAAATAGCGGCAGAGAGAGTAGAGCGAATCAAAGTATCAGAAGATTCGACGGATGGCATTGCTAAGTTTGCCGGTTTAGAAGAACTTGTAAGTAGAATTAATACTAAACAGCCCATAGTTCAATTGGATGATGGAAACATTTTCTATGTTAATACCACTATCCTTACTACCGATGACACAGGTATTAAAGGTGCTACCAACGTGACCGGTGATGAAGAACTCCAGTTAGTCAGAACCACCGTAAAATGGCCTCAAGCGCAAGACCAAAGTTTGAGCGTAGATACCTATGTCCGAGTTGGCACGAAACAACAAATAAACTAGTATGAAAGGAACTGTCCCATGAAGAAACAAGGCGGTTTTACCGTAGCAGAATTAGTGGTGTCCCTAGCCGTCATGGCGTTAATATTAGGAGGTATTGTCAGCATCTTTGGTACCAGTATGCGCTCTCTGGTCATGGGGCATAACCAAGCCGAAGTCTATGCCGAAGCCAGAGATGTCATGAATGACTTGAAAACTACGCTGAGGTATGCTAACGCTACTGATATAGACGACTCCCAACTGGCAAATGGTTTGCTTATTTATAATGGAGCAAAAGTCCAAGATCTCACTAAAGGCATAGCTGCTAGTGATAATGAAGATTTCTATCGTGCTATCAAATGGAGTGCTGACAAAAAGCAAATATATATTTTTAAGAGCAAAGATAATTATACCAAAAACACACCTGATGTTACGTTCCCACGCAATGCCAGGAATGAAGCTTTTGCTGAAAGCGAATATTTGGAAGTTTATAAAAATATCGACAGTACAGTAACTGCCGAGCGCCCCTTCCCTATATTAAAAAAGGTTTTCGAAGGCGAAGAAATGTACAACATCGTTCTTCCTATCAAGTATTCTGCCATGGGTATTACTAAGGTAGATGTCCTGCAGAGCAGAGTAAGCCCTGCTGACCCTAAGAAAGTAGCAGAAATTGGTGGCGGTAGCAGTAGTAGCGAAGGCAGTGCGTCAAACTATCTACTAGAAGCAGTCAGCAAACAATTTGCTAAAAATTCCGAACCGGGCCTTTCCAAGAATGATATGGTGTCCAAGATAGATTCAGGCTCGCTCAAAACCAGCGGTCAGGCAGGTGCTACAAATTCCGTCAATGATTATCTGAAGAAACATCAAACAAGTGCCGGTGATTCATATTTTGATTTAATCAAAAACCGAAGTTGGACTATTGTTCCTCTGAATGGCGGCGGTGAGCGAGTCAAAAGCTACACAGCCACTAAGTATTGGG
>JAQUUF010000007.1 GCA_028693975.1 Acidaminococcaceae bacterium | reverse complement strand
CTGAAAGTTTATCTTTTGCGATTTTCCATATAAACGCCATCTTTTAAAATACTCATATCAGCCAAAGCCTTACCTGTACCCAAAGCGACACAATCTAGGGGATGGTCTGCCATCTGCGTTGTCAATTTGGTTTCTTCTTGAACCAAGAGCACTAAACCGTCCAGCAAGGCTCCACCACCTGTTAAAATAATACCGTTTTCTACGATGTCACCAGCCAATTCCGGCGGGGTCTTCTCCAGTACCGTTCTAATAGCAGCCAAAAGCATACCTAGCGGCTCCGCCATAGCGCGACATGTTTCTTGGGAGGTAATCTTAATCGTAGTAGGAAGACCGGTAATCAAATCACGACCACGGACTACCAGCGAATCAGCTCTGCCCTTGCGATGCACGGTACCAATACGCATTTTAATCTCTTCAGCCGTACGCTCACCAATGAGCACATTATGCTCCTTCTTGACAAAGCGCACGATAGCTTCATCGAATTTGTCGCCGCCCACCCGCAAAGATTCAGAAACCACAATACCACCCAAACAAATAATAGCAATATCCGTAGTACCACCACCGATATCCACCACCATATGTCCTACAGAGGCGCTGACATCAATACCGGCTCCCATAGCTGCCGCCATCGGTTCTTCTATCAAGTAGGTCTTGGCGGCACCAGACTGCATAGTTGCCTCCAACACAGCTCTTTTTTCTACCGTGGTAACTCCAGAGGGGATACAAATCATCACTCGCGGCTTGAAGAACATACTCTTGCCGCAAACCTTTTGCAGAACATTCTCCAACATAATCTGGGTAATGTCATAATCAGCAATAACACCTTCTCGCAAAGGTCTCACAGCAGTAATACTATCCGGAGTACGTCCCAACATATATTTGGCCGTACGGCCAATCGCCACCACCTTACCGGTAGACTTATCTGTCGCTACCACAGAGGGCTCCTTGAGGACAATTCCCTTACCCTTAAGAAAAACGAGAATATTAGCGGTGCCTAAGTCCACACCTACATCGACACTATTAAAAATACCAAAGGCACTACTGTCACCTAATATATTTTTTAAAATTCCACTAAAAATACCCATTAATTATCCAACCTCACGTCGCTCAATCTTTGCTCCCAATTGAGTTAATTTCTGCACCAAATTCTCGTAACCGCGGTCAATATGGTAAATATCGCCTACTTCGGTAACCCCCTCGGCCACCAGTCCTGCCAATACCATAGCCGCTCCTGCTCTAAGATCTGTGGCTCGCACCGGACAACCCAAAAGCTTGGGTACGCCCTCAATCATAGCACCTCGTCCTGCCGTTCTAATATTAGCACCCATGCGAACCAGCTCGTCCACATGCATAAATCTATTTTCAAAAACAGTCTCTGTTACCGTGCTATCGCCTGCAGCCACAGTCATCATGGCCATCACCTGAGCTTGCATATCTGTAGGAAAACCTGGGTAAGGCATCGTTTTGATGTCAATTCCCTTGAGCTTGGACGGACCGATGACATGCACGCTATCAATGCCTTCCTCTACCTTGGCTCCTGCCTCGCGCAGCTTGGCAATCAGTGGCTTCAAATGCTCGCACAAAACATTCTCAACAATAATATCACCACCGGTCATAGCACCTGCCACCATAAAAGTACCGGCTTCAATTCTATCGGGAATAACAGTATGCTCTGCACCCTTGAGAGCTTTGACACCTTCAATACGGATAACATTAGTTCCAGCTCCCCGTACTTTGCCCCCCATAACATTGACATAATTGGCCAAATCAACAATTTCCGGCTCTTGGGCTACATTCTCCAACACGGTAACACCATTAGCCATGGACGCTGCCATAATTAAATTCTCCGTAGCACCCACACTGGGAAAATCCAAGTAGATAGTAGTACCTATCAAGCCCCCTGCCGGAGCCTTGGCCTCAATATAGCCATGCCCTGTAGTAATAGTTGCACCCAAGGCCTTAAACCCCTTCAAATGGATATCTACAGGACGAGTACCAATAGCACAACCACCGGGTTGCGAAATCTTAGCGTGACCTTTACGAGCAAGCAAAGAACCCATAACCAAAAAAGATGCTCTCATGCTCCGCACTAACTCATATGGTGCCTCACAAACACTTATCTCTCTACTATCAATCTCCAAAGCATTAGCTGTTGGATGAGTTATTTTGACCCCCAAACACTCCAACACTTTGCAAATCGTATGCACATCTTCCAAATCAGGAACTGCATCTATATAACTCACGCCTGCTGGCAAAACTGCTGCTGCAATAATAGGCAAAACAGCATTCTTCGCCCCACTGGTTTTTATTTTCCCTGCTAATTTATTGCCACCTGTTACAAAATATTTCTCCACGGGTGTTCCTCCAAACTTCAATGTATGTGTTCATCTACCAAATGACACCATAATATTTTAGCACTTTTAGTAGCCTTTTGGCAATAAAAAAGGGCGGTTGTCTAACCGCCCCAAGTTACCTTCTCGATATGCCCATCTTTTTGGCTATTTCTTCTTGTTGTAATTCTCTTTCTTCAGCCAATTCTTTTAAACGCTTGGCTTTATCCGCCAAACGCTTAGCTTTAATTTTTTCCATTTCTTCCACGGTGACACTGTTCTTCTCCATTTCGGCCTTTTGCATATCCTCCATGGCTTTGCGCGTGTCTTTAATCTTCTGTTGATTGGCCTCTGCTCTCTTGCGCATCTCCAATTCAACTAACTGGCGCTGGGACATCTTGTGCCGCTTAGAATACACCTCGCGGTAAAGAAGATACGCTACAATAACAGGCAAAAAAAGAACTGTTCCGACTATCCAAGCATCGGAATACTTAACTTTTCTTTTCCTACTATCTTGATAAACCCAATAGCCAGCTCCCACCATAACAAGAATCTGTATCGTATGTTTTAATAATTCTTCCATAACCAAAGACTCCCCCAGCCTTACTATCTAAGTCTTGCACGCTCAGCTAGAATGTTGAAATAGGTCTCTTTTTCCATAATTTCTTTTTTTAATAACTTAATCCTATCTTCATCATCGGCTTTGGCTAAGAGCTTTTTCAAATCAGCAATCTCCACCATTAACTGTCCCATCTTACCACCGGCTACCTTGCCGATAAAATCTTGATCTTGTGCCATGATATTGCCTCCTTGTAACTTAAACTATCTATACTAATATTATAATAAAAATAATAAAAAATAGCAAATTAAGTCACATATTCGTAACAAGGTTTTTTTCAAATATATGCTATAATAGGAGTACACAAAGGAGAGTTATTATGAAAAAGCTGCTTTGGTTCTTGGCTCTAGCGTTACTAGTGTGCGGCCTTTATAACAGAGAATATCTTTTGGTATGGCAAAAAGCTATGCTGATATGTTTGGAGTGTGTTGGCATTGGCTAGAAGAACGCTTATACAACTACTAACAACTTTGGTGTACAATGGCAATTTATCTGGCTTCTGGCAAGGCAAGATTTATCAAGGTGCGACCAAAAGAGCCTGCCTACCGGGATTGAATTGCTATTCTTGCCCCGGAGCACTGGGCGCCTGCCCCATTGGTTCCTTGCAAAGCTCTCTAGCAGGTACAATCTTGCGCTTTCCTTTTTATGTCTTGGGTCTCTTGTTAATATTTGGCTTACTTTGTGGACGTATGATTTGTGGCTGGTTCTGTCCCTTTGGCTTCTTTCAGGATCTGCTCCACAAAATACCTTCACCCAAAATTGCCAAGAACAATTTTACGAAGCGTTTAACAGCTCTCAAATACTTTATAGCTTTACTTTTTGTTATTGTGCTACCAATTGGCTATTATCTTACTATCGGTGTCGGTGTCCCGACTTTTTGCAAATTCATTTGTCCGGCCGGTACTTTGGAAGCAGGTTTGCCCCTGACCTTAGCCAATCCTGCCCTGCGCAGTGGCTTAGGTGGCCTCTTTGTTTGGAAGGTATTGTTACTCGCCCTTTTAGTAGTAACCGCCGTCGTTATTTATAGACCTTTCTGCCGCTTTATTTGTCCTTTGGGTGCTTGGTACAGCCTTTATAACAAGTTAGCCAAGTATGGCATCACAGTAGATGAAGCCAAATGTATTCATTGCCAGGCCTGCATCAAAACTTGTCAAATGGACTGTACGGTAGTGGGTGACCGTGAATGTATCAATTGCGGCAAATGCCGCCAAGTTTGTCCTACGCAAGCTATCCATTTTAAGAAATGAGGTGTAATTATGTGGAAAAAAATTATTTTAGGAATTGTTATTGTGTTGGTGGCTGGTGGGGCTTTTTTATTCAAACAAATATCTGCTCCGCAGGATATGGCCAAGGCTCGGGCCATGGAGTCTCAGGCGGCTCCTAATCTTAGCTTAACTACCTATCCCGGCAAGGAACAAATCGAACTGCAAAGCCTTGTAGGTAAAAAGCCTATTTATCTGAATTTCTGGGCTACTTGGTGCCCTCCCTGCGTCGGTGAAATGCCCCATATGAATGAGCTTTACGCCCAATACAAAGATAAAATAGAATTTGTTATTGTCAGCGTTGATAACGATGCAGCCGATGTAGACAAATTTATTAGTGCTAAACAATATAGTTTGCCTATCTACACTGTCGACAATCAAGCCGCTGCTAAAGCCTATGATATCCAAGGTATCCCAGCCTCCATCATTATCGGTACTGACGGCAAGGTAAAAACCGTACATGTTGGAAGCATGTCCAAAGCTGAAATGCAACAATTCTTTGATAGTGCTCTCTAAAGAACATCCCTCTTCACAACCACAAAAAGCGCATCTGCATAGCAGATGCGCTTTTAATTTGTCGAACTACGCTCCAACCTTGCGAGCTTGTTCAGCAGTTTTAATTCTTGCTTTGGCACGACGCAAATTACGCGCTACCAAATTAACATCAGTTGTAGGCTCAATATTAGCCAAAGACGCTTCCGCCCTAGCCATATTACGTTTAGCCTTCTCCACATCAATGTCCTCTGCGAATTCGGCAGCAGTACACAACACGGTAACTTTATTATTTTTGACTTCCACAAAGCCGCCATCCACAAAAAGGAAATGGTCAACTTCTTTCTCATCCCGGAATTTTAAGACACCTTCACGCAACGTGCCAATCAAAGGGGCATGATGAGCCAAAAAACCTACGCCACCGATAGTGGTCTCCACCAACACATAGGAAACATCGTCTCTGTTGAGCAGAGATTTATCTGGAGTTACAATCTCAAGTTGCATTAAGTGAGCCATGGAATCACTCCGCTTTCATGGTCTTTGCCTTAGCGATAGCATCATCAATGGTTCCTACCATATAGAATGCGCCTTCAGGCAAATCATCGTGTTTACCATCGAGGATTTCCTTAAAACCACGAATGGTTTCATTCAAAGGAACATATTGACCCGGGGTACCGGTAAATTGTTCAGCAACATGGAAAGCTTGGCTCAAGAATCTTTGAATCTTACGAGCACGAGATACAGTGATCTTATCGTCTTCACTCAATTCTTCCATACCAAGGATGGCGATAATATCTTGTAATTCCTTATAACGTTGCAAAATTGCCTGTACACCACGAGCTACCTCATAATGTTCTTGTCCAATTACCAAGGGGTCCAAAATACGGCTAGTGGAATCCAAAGGATCCACTGCAGGATAGATACCTAACTCAGCAATTTGACGAGACAAAACTGTTGTTGCGTCCAAATGGGCAAAAGTGCCGGCAGGAGCAGGGTCAGTCAAGTCATCGGCAGGTACATATACTGCTTGTACAGAAGTAATAGAACCTGTAGTGGTAGATGTAATACGCTCTTGCAAAGCACCGATATCATTAGCCAAAGTAGGTTGGTAACCTACGGCAGATGGCATACGGCCTAGCAAAGCGGATACTTCAGAACCAGCCTGAATAAAGCGGAAAATGTTATCAACGAAGAGCAATACGTCCTGTCCTTCAACATCACGGAAATATTCAGCCATGGTAAGTCCGGTTAAAGCAACACGCATACGAGCTCCAGGGGGCTCATTCATCTGGCCATAAACCAATGCTGTTTTGCTGATAACGCCGGATTCTTTCATTTCGCCCCAGAGGTCATTACCTTCACGAGTACGTTCACCAACGCCTGCGAATACGGAATAACCACCATGAGCAGTTGCAATATTATGAATTAATTCCATAATAATAACTGTCTTACCTACACCAGCACCGCCGAATAGACCAATCTTACCACCCATTGCATAGGGAGCAATCAAGTCAACGACTTTGATACCAGTTTCAAGAATTTTTGTAGAAGTTGCCTGTTCAGCAAAAGCAGGAGCTGGTCTATGAATCGGCCAATGATCTGCTGCTTCAACCAGAGTATCATCATGATCTACGGTTTCGCCCAAGACATTAAAGATACGGCCCAAACAACCTTCACCTACCGGTACAGTAATAGGTGCACCGGTGTCAACAGCATCCATGCCGCGAACCAAACCGTCAGTGGAGCTCATTGCTACGCTACGGACTACATCGCCGCCGATATGCTGCATAACTTCGGCAGTAAGATGAATCTTAATGCCGTTGCCTACAACACCATCAATTTTGATTGCGTTGTAAATAGAAGGAAGTTGATTGTGTTCAAATTTAATGTCGATAACAGGACCAACAACTTGTACTATTTTACCAATATTCAATGTTGTCCCTCCAATATCTTACTGTAGAGCCTCAGCTCCACCTACAATTTCATTAATCTCGCGGGTAATACCTGCTTGACGAGCTTTGTTATAGGAAAGCTCTAAGTTCTTAATAAGGTCGTTAGCATTATCTGTAGCCGAACTCATAGCCGTCATACGAGAGCCAAGTTCACTGGCAGATGACTGCATCAGCGCCGCATAAGTAACTGTCCTTGCATAATAGGGAACCAAATATTTCAATGTCTCTGCAGCTTCCGGTTCAAAGATAACATCCGTACTAGCCTCAGCACTGCTGCCGCTAGTATGTACCGCTCCTGTAGTGTTTCCAGAATTCCCTTTTTGGGGAGCTTCTTCAGCTACCGGTGGTTTTACCGGCAGTAGTCTCTCACTAACAGGAATACAGGATAAGGCAGATTTAAAGTGAGTATAAATTAATACTACTTCGTCAACCTTGCCTTCTGTGTAGAGCTTCTCAGCAGCTCTAGCTACTGCTTCAGCATCGTCGTAAGAAGGTTTATCAGAGAAACCAAAATAGGACTCAGTGATAGGGAAACCTCGACGACTGAAGAACTCTTTGGCCTTACGGCCCACGGTAATTAAGGAATAATTATCTTTATCCATCAGTTCAACCACAGCATGCTTCAACACGTTAGCATTATAAGCACCGGCCAAACCCTTGTCAGAGCTGACTACGATGTAGCCAACCTTAAATACCGGACGCTCAGCCAATAGTGGATGTTCGGAATAATCCAAATGTTCCAGCATAGCTTTATCGCTAACAGCAGTTAGAAGCATGTCTTTGATTTTATCAGCAAAAGGACGACTAGCAGCGGCTTTTTCCTGCGCACGGCGCAAGCGGGCAGCAGCAACCATTTTCATAGCTTTGGTTATTTGCTGGATATTGGTTACGCTTCGCATATGCCGATGTATTTCGCGTGGAGTTGCCATTAGTCATCACCCCTTTGCTTCAGTAGTTGCGAACATATCTTTGAAAGTATTAATGGCTTCTTTCAAAGCTGCCTCATTAGTATCGGTGATTTTCTTAGCCTTGCGGATATCTTCACCGATTTCAGGATGATTAGCATTCATGAAAGCCAAGAATTCATGCTCGAATCTGGTTACATCATGTACAGGTACATCATCAATATAACCTTTGGTTGCTACATACAAAGCAATAACTTCCTTATCAACAGACAAAGGAGTGTACTGGCCTTGTTTCAAAACCTCGGTTAAACGAGCACCACGATCCAATTGCGCCTTGGTAGCTTTGTCTAGGTCGGAACCGAACTGAGCAAATGCTGCCAATTCACGGAACTGAGCCAAGTCCAAACGCAAGGTACCAGCAACGGACTTCATTGCCTTAATCTGTGCTGCACCACCTACACGGGATACAGACAAACCAGCATTAATAGCAGGACGGATACCGGAATAGAACAACTCTGTCTCCAAATAAATCTGTCCATCAGTAATAGAAATTACGTTAGTAGGAATGTAACCACCTACGTCGCCGGCCAATGTTTCGATAATTGGCAGAGCAGTGATACTGCCGCCGCCAGCTGCCTGGTTACGACGAGCTGCACGCTCTAATAGACGAGAATGTAAGTAGAATACATCACCGGGATAAGCTTCACGTCCTGGGGGACGACGAAGCAACAAGCTCATTGCGCGATACGCAACAGCATGTTTGGACAAGTCATCATAGATACAAAGCACATCTTTGCCTTGATCCATGAAATACTCACCAATGGTAACACCGGTATAAGGAGCCAAGTATTGCAAAGGAGCACTGTCAGCAGCAGTAGCGGCTACGATAATGCTATAATCCAAGGCACCATGTTTCTCCAAGGTACGAGCAATACGAGCAACGGTAGAAGCTTTCTGACCAATGGCTACATAAATACAAATTACATCTTGACCCTTTTGGTTAATAATTGTATCAATTGCAACAGCAGATTTACCAGTACCACGGTCACCGATAATCAACTCGCGCTGTCCACGACCGATAGGAACCAAAGCATCAATAGCTTTGATACCGGTTTGGAGCGGTACATCTACGGGTTGACGGTCTGCAATACCAGGAGCTGGAGATTCAATACAACGCACTTCTTTAGATTTAATTTCGCCTTTACCATCAATTGCATGGCCCAAAGCACTGACAATACGTCCCAGCATGCCTTCGCCTACAGGAACTTCCATAATACGACCGGTACGACGAACAATGTCGCCTTCTTTGATTTTGGTTTCGCCACCCATCAAAACGATACCGACTTCTTCCGGACGCAGGTTCTGCACCATGCCGTTAACTCCGCCCGGCAATTCAACTAATTCACCGGCCATAGCACCGCGCATACCCAGAACGGTAGCAATACCATCACCGACTTTTTCAACAACGCCGACTTCTTCTAAGTCTATATTTACTTCGTAATCTTCAACACTCTTAGTCAAAGCATCAGCAATGCCGGAAGGTTTATTAAGAGATTGATTCCCTACTTCAACCTTACCCATGACGCCACTAACTTTTTCTAGTTGGCGCTTAACGCTGGCATCAAATACCTCATCACCGATTTGAACTATAATACCGCCAATGACAGCAGGTTCAACAGCTTTTTGCAAGCTTACTTTCTTACCAAGCTTTTGTTCCAAGATTACGGAAATAGACTCGTAGTCAGATACAGTAAGTTCAGTTGCAGTGGTAACAAGCACAGGGACTTCAGTGACCTCTGCGAAACGCTCTAGAACCTTAGGCTCTACGGTCAAATTGTCCATGCTTTGCTTAATCAGAGCAAGGTTTTCATTCTTATCCATACTGTATCAATCACCTCCGCATTTTCTCACAGCTTATTGTGAGTATATTTTCTTGTTTATCGTACTATTAATGCTTAGCCATTACTTCATCAACAGTTTTTGCAATCATCTGTTGATCATCGGCACTATTTAATTTTTGGTTGACAATCTTACCGGCAATCTGAGTACTTAACTTAATTACTTCAGTTCTGATTTCCAGTAATGCTTGTTGTTTATCCTGCTCAATGCTTTCTTTGGCACTAGTAATCATAGTTTCTTTTTCAGCACGAGCTTGGTCCATGAATTCATCATGTAACTTTTGAGCGACTTTATTCGCTTTATCAACGATTTGCGTAGCTTCTTGACGGGCATTAGACAATTGCTCAGTGTATTGAGCCTTCAATGCTTCCGCATCAAGTCTAGTTTGTTCTGCAGTGTCAAGATCTTTGATAATACGGTTACGGCGATTTTCCATAGCCTTAATCAAAGGTTTGTAAGCAAACTTCGCAAGGACCCACAAAAGAATGACAAAATTCAGGATTTGCGCTACAATTGTCCAATTTATATTAACCATTTAGAGCACTCTTCCCTTCCTTGTTCGGATAATCATCTTACGAATTATTTTACAAACGGGTTAGCAAATACCAATACAATTGCAATAACAGCTGCAATGATAGGAATAGACTCTACCAAGCCGATAGCAATAAACATATTAGTTTGGAAGGTACTTGCTTGCTCGGGTTGACGAGCCATGCATTCAAAAGCCTTGCTGGCAACGACAGCATCACCATTAGTAGCACCCAAAGAAGCACCTGCACCGATAATACCAGCTGCCAATACGGACGCAGCAACAATAATAGCATTTTCCATTTTAAATTTCATCCTTTCGATTTAACAAAATATTTTCAAATTTATATTTTTAAAATTTGAACAAAATAATAATACACTAAAACTAATTAGTGTCCCTCCTTAAAGACAGGAGCAAGAGCAATCATGGTCAGCATAGTAAAGATAAAGGCTTGCAAGAAACCAATTACCAAACTGAAACCAACCCACACATTAGGTACTACCCATGGTACTAATTGATACAGAATAATTAACAAAATCTCACCAGCTAAAATATTACCGAATAAACGCAAAGCCATAGTAATAGGTTTAGCTATTTCTTCCAATAAATTAATTGGCAAGAACACTGCATAAGGTTGTACAAAATGCTTTAGGTATCCTGGACCCTTTTTGAACAAACCCAAAATATAAACTAGAAGGGATACCATAATAGATAAGCCTAAGGTGACATTAATATCATTGGTCGGAGAAGTAAAATGTACCCCCACCTGAGGTAGTAGGCCCATTTCGTTACCTACAAAGATGTACAAGAATAGAGTAATGATAAAAGGTGCCACTGTACGACGGCCTTCAATACCCAAGTTCTTTTCCATCAGACCATTGAGCCATTCAATAAATATCTCTACAATATTCTGAATGCCGGAAGGAATGATACCTGCCTTGCGAGTAGCGGCAAACACAATAACGGCTACAATTAACATTGTTAACCACGACATATATAATGTCTGCATGTGTACCTGCACCCCACTGGCAATCTCTTGTGGTAAGTAATGGATAATACCGGATTCTGCTGCTTCAGCAATCCCCATTCAAATCACTCCTTTCTTCACTTGTCACGCTGTGCCCGACTTGTGAGTATTATCAAATTCAAAACTAAAGATATATGCATAAGTATGAAGCTAATGAAAACCCCTATTGGATTCAGCCCCATCTTCAACATAACAAGACTTACTGCTACAACTAATACTAGCCGTTTGAGCATGGATTTGCGCATTACGCCAAGCCCTGCTTTGGGCTCAGTCTGCATAGTTCTGAAAACAGCAGACAAAACCAATACCACATCAACTACGGCTACCAAGCAGCCTACGGCCCACGAATACATAAAATGCGGTAAAAGTGCTGTACCAACAGCAAAAATTAGCAAAGCAATCACTACTTGGCGTAAAAACACACCTCGCAAGTACAGCAAAACTCCGTTCTTATTAAAAAGTTCCCTTGCGTCAGCCACTGCTTATACTCCTATGTTCATAAAAAGTTCACAAATAATAATGTGTAAATATTATTACTACTCTGCAAACTATACCTTATTTTAATATAAAACACCGTGCTTTGCCAACTATTTTTTAATTTTATGGCAAATTATTCAGTTTCCTGCCGTAAATTCTTCCATTTTCGCTACTGGATAGCCAAAATGCTCCAAAATATAGCAAATTATGCGTTTAGCAGCCTGTCCATCGCCATATGGGTTGCAAGCGTCTGCCATCGCCTTATATCTAGTCTCATCATCCAAAAGTGAATTTGTTTCTTTTAGTACTACTTCCTTAGATGTACCAATCAATTTTACTGTTCCGGCCGTAATTGCTTCCGGACGCTCTGTAGTATCCCGCAAAACTAACACTGGTTTGCCCAATGCAGGTGCTTCTTCTTGTATCCCACCAGAGTCCGTCAAAACTATATCTACCTTACTCATCAAATTGGCAAAAGGTTCATAATCCATAGGTTCAATTAAATGTACCTGTGGCATTTGTCCTAGGACACTCTCTGCTACTATGCGCACTTTGGGATTCTTGTGCATGGGAAAAATGGCCTGGACATCAGGATGAGTCTCCAGCACCTCTTTCAGTGCTTGGTACACATGCCGCATCGGTTCTCCCAAATTCTCTCTGCGATGAGTAGTCATCAAAATCCAGCGTCCCCCCTGAGCCAGACCAGCACTTAAGCTGCTGTCATCAAAAACAAAGTCCGGCTTAACAGTGGCATGCAACGCATCAATAACTGTGTTACCAGTAACGTAGATTCTAGCAGGGTTAACATTTTCCTTCAATAAATTAGACTTGGAAATAGACGTCGGCGCAAAATGCAAATCCGCTAAAGAACCTGTCAATTTGCGATTCATTTCTTCCGGGAAAGGAGAATACTTGTCTCCCGTTCTCAGTCCAGCCTCCACATGTCCTACCGGAATCTGAGCATAAAAAGCTGCCAAGGCTCCTACAAAAGTTGTCGTGGTATCGCCATGTACCAAAACCAAATCCGGCTTAGCTTCTTGCAATACGCCTTGCAACCCTTGGAGAGCTCTCTCGGTAATATCATACAAAGTTTGTCCGGCTGTCATGATATTCAAATCGTAGTCCGGGACAATTTTAAACAAATGCAGTACTTGATCCAACATTTCTCTATGTTGAGCAGTTACCGCCACGATAGGCTCAATGTAGTCTGGGTATTTCTGCATTTCCAGCACTACCGGACACATCTTAATTGCCTCTGGTCTTGTTCCAAAAATAGTCATGATACGTAGTTTCTGCATAATCATTCCCCTTAATTCAGCGCTCGCTAAAAACGCCCATCTTTTTGGCACCGATAAATACCAAGGTAATAATAATTACCAACAACAAAACAGCATAAATACCATCTAAGTCAGCGAATAATATTGCAGCGACACCTAGAGCTGCGCTGATAAGATACATCAGAATCACCGCTTGTTTTTGAGTCAGTCCCATAGCCAGAAGACGGTGATGGAAGTGACCCTTATCCGGCTGGAAAATTGGCCTGCCGCTAGTATAGCGGCGAATAATAGCAAAGGCCGTATCCATAATGGGTAAGCCTAGAGCTATCGCCGGAACCAAAAGCGCAATAGTAGCCGCACTCTTGACTGCACCAAAAATGGAAATTGCCGCTAGCATATAGCCAATAAAGAGACTGCCGGTATCACCCATAAAAATTGTAGCCGGATTAAAATTATAACGCATAAAGCCCAATGTACCGCCGGCCAAGGCTGCTGTAATAATGGCTACAGGGTAGAACCCTTGCTGCAGTGCTACCAAAATCACGGTAACAGAAGCGATAGAGCTCACTCCGGCCGCCAGGCCATCTAAGCCATCCATTAAATTTACTACATTAGTAAAGCTGACAACCCAGAAGATTGTAAAAGGTATGGACAAATAATCCAAATAAAAATAACCGCCCAAGGGATTATTGAACCATTCAATGCGAATATCAAAAGCAATTAAAACAAGGGCCGCAACTATCTGTCCCAGCAATTTGGCCTTAGCGGTTAATTGATAGATATCGTCGCAAATTCCCACAATGAGAATAATGGTACCACCGAGCAGCATGGCCAAAACATCCTTGGATATTTCCATGCAACACAAAACCGCCAGCATGAATCCGCAATAAATTGCCAATCCACCCAAGCGGGGCATAATCGTATGGTGTACTTTACGGGCATTAGGTCTGTCTACAGCACCTATCCGAAAAGCCAATTTTTTAACATATGGTGTCACAAACCAAGCCACCACCAAAGAAACAACAAAAGCCACTAAATATGCTTGCATGCTTACTCCTACTCTTTGTTTCTGTACACTACTATTTCTATATCCTTAGCCGCGGCCATCATTTCCTCAGCCAGCTTGTCAGGATAGGGATTAGCATAGATTATCTTTTTGATGCCTGCGTTGATTAAGATTTTAGTGCACACCACACAGGGTTGATGTGTGCAATACAAAGTTGCGCCTTCAACGGAAACACCGTGCACAGCCGCTTGAATAACAGCATTTTGTTCAGCATGAATACCACGGCACAATTCATGGTTCTTGCCTGAGGGAACCTTCAATTGTTCCCTTAAGCAACCTGTTTCGGCACAATGAGCCAATCCTTTAGGAGTCCCATTATAGCCTGTTGCCAATATTTGTTTATTTTTTACCAGAACAGCCCCCACGGAGCGCCTCAGACAAGTAGAGCGCTTGCTGACTACTTGAGCAATCTCCATGAAGTAACTGTCCCAATCAGGTCTTGTCATTTTACCACCGTTCCAAACACTCTGTCACCTGCATCACCCAAACCAGGTACGATGTAGCCGTCTTCATTAAGATGGTCATCTAGAGCTGCTGCATAAATGTCTACATCAGGATGCTCTTCGTTAATAAGCTTCACACCCTCCGGTGCCGCTACCAAACACATAAAGCGAATATTCTTATAGCCCTTCTCCTGCAACAGCGATATGGCTGCCGCACCGCTCCCGCCGGTAGCCAACATAGGGTCAATCAAAATAATCTGTGCATTCTTGTCCTGAGGCATTTTGCAATAATATTCAATAGGCTTTAATGTTTTCTCGTCACGATACAAACCGATATGCCCAGCATTAGCTTCTGGCATTAAGTCCAATACTGCATCCAAAAACCCTAAGCCAGCGCGCAAAATAGGCACTACCGTAATACTGGAAACATCCAGTGCATAACCTGTTGTAGTAGCCAAAGGAGTCGTAACAGGTAGAGTTTTTACCGGCAAATCTCTGGTAACTTCAAAGAGCAAAAGCTGAGCAATTTGGTCTAACAACTGTCTAAACAGGGGTGATTCCGTCTTGGCATCACGTAGTCTAGTCATTTTTTCTTTAATTAGCGGATGGTTAACAACATGGATGTGCATAGTTAATTCCTCCTAAATATTATAAAGTCGGATACATCGGATACTTCTTACACAAAGCGTCTACTCTGGCAGCTGCTTCTTGCTGTTTGGCAGTATCTGTCGGGTTCTTTACGACCAGCCCAATGATAGCAGCCACTTCTAGCAGATCTTCCTCTTGGAAGCCACGGGTAGTAACAGCAGGAGTGCCCAAACGCAGGCCGCTAGTCACGAAAGGACTCTGGGGGTCAAAGGGAATGGTGTTCTTGTTGCAGGTAATACCAATCTCATCTAGTAAATGTTCTGCTTCTTTACCGGTCAAATTCTGGCCACGTACATCCACCAAAACAAGATGATTGTCAGTACCACCACTCACCAAACGGAAACCTTCAGCCAGTAAACCTTGGGCGAAAGCTTGGCAATTAGCAACAATCTTTTTGTTATATTCTTTAAATTCAGGCTTTAATGCTTCATTAAACGCAACTGCTTTCGCTGCGATAATATGCATCAAAGGTCCGCCTTGCGTACCGGGGAACACAGCCTTGTCAATAGCTTTGGCATATTGCTCTTTGCACATAATCATGCCACCACGAGGACCACGCAAGGTTTTATGGGTAGTAGTCGTTACAATGTCAGCATAGGGTACAGGGCTGGGATGTAATCCAGCTGCTACCAAGCCTGCAATATGAGCAATATCTACCATCAACATAGCTCCAACGCCATGGGCAATATTAGCCAAACGTTCAAAATCAATGATGCGGGGATACGCACTGGCGCCAGCGACAATAATCTTGGGGTTATGCTCTTGGGCTAATCTTTCTACTTCGGCATAATCAATAGTCTCGGTTTCTTT